>NZ_JARVRU010000220.1:0-17011 GCF_030209535.1 Lysinibacillus sp. fls2-241-R2A-57 | reverse complement strand
TTTCTTTCCGTCGGTCTGACCGGTATATCCGTCGCTTTACCTTTTCTATCCGTCGGTCCAGGCGTCCTTTCCGTCGCTTCGCCTTTTTTATCCGTCGGACTGACCGATCTATCCGTCGCCTGCATTTCTTTCCGTCGTTCTGCTCGGTCTTTCCGTTGCTCTACCTATCTGATTTAATCAAATCAAAAAAGGAATGCACGCAAATTGTGCATTCCCTCATTATGTTAGAAAAATAAACTTAATAAAAAATAAATAGCTCCTGCCATGACTGCAGAGATTGGCATTGTGATCACCCATGTCGTCACAATTTTTCGTGCCATACCCCATTTAACACCTTTTACACGATGTGCTGTTCCTACTCCCATGATGGATGAAGAAATAACATGTGTTGTAGATACTGGCAAGTGAATTAATGTCGCTCCAAAAATGATAGATGCAGAAGCAAGGTCAGCTGCAACCCCATTTACTGGACGGATTTTCATAATCTTACCACCAACTGTTTTGATGATTTTATAACCACCTACTGATGTACCAAGACCCATCGCACACGCTGCTGCAAAACGTACCCAGAAAGGAATGTCATCACCTTGATGCAAGCCTCCTGCAATTAATGCAAGTGTAATAATCCCCATCGCTTTTTGCGCATCATTAGTACCGTGAGTAAATGATTGTAAAGCTGCTGTCCCAATTTGCATCGTTCGGAAACCTTTATTCGTTCGATATAAATTCATATCCTTGAATATAACTTTAAATAACGACATCATTAAGAAACCAGCTGCAAACGCAAGTAATGGTGAGAAAATAAGCGCTTGAAGGATTTTTATAAAGCCACTGTAGTTCAAAGCATCAAAGCCGGCCGCTGCAATGGCAGCCCCTGCCACAGAACCAATTAATGTATGTGATGAACTAGACGGAATTCCAAAGTACCAAGTTACTAAATTCCATGTTATCGCTGAAAATAATGCCGCTAAAATAACGACTGAACCCGTAGTATCTCCATCAAAAGCATTCAAACTGTATGGGTCAACAATATCCTTTGTCAATGCTTTCGCTACCCCAACAAATGTAATAGCTCCTATGAAGTTCATACCCGCAGCCAAATATACTGCTGTTCTCGGCTTCAAAGCTCTTGTTGATACAGAAGTTGCGATCGCGTTGGCTGTATCATGGAAACCGTTAATAAAGTCGAACACAAGTGCGAATATAACGATTAATATTGTTATTAGTAATATCGTATCCATTTCGTACACTCCATCTTACGCGTTACGCATAATTATTGTTTCAATTGTATTTGCTACTGTTTGACAGCAGTCTGCAATATCTTCAAATTGTTCGTAAATATCTTTGAACACGATGATACGCATTGGATCTTTTTCTTGGATAAATAATTGCTTCATCGAAGAACGGAAAATTTCATCACATTCACGCTCATAGTCCTTAATTTGAATCGCATGTTTACGCATTTCTACAAGCTTTTTACTATTTAATAGCTCCATTGCTTGTACCATTTCATCTGTACTTTTCGCAATATATGTTAGGAATTGACGCATTGGATCTGTAACTTCAGTTAAATTATACATATCAAAATGAGCAATACAGCCTTCCATGCCATCAATTACGTCATCTAATTTATTTGCAAGAGCTAAAATATCTTCACGTTCGATAGGCGTCATAAACGATTTATTCAGCATAACGATAAGCTCATGAATCAATTTATCTCCACTTTTTTCATATTGTTTCATCGTGTCTGCGATCTCTTTTAAGGCATCAATATCTTGAATACGTGCATTATGTGCATAGTAAATACCTTCATTAACATTTTTAGAAATGTTTAATAACGCCTTAAAAAATGGATCTTGCTTGTTTGAGTTGAACATAATGTTCCTCCTGTTGAATGAATATTATCAATTTCTGCAATCATCATAACAAAACCTTTACACATTTCTACAGATTTTTAAACAAAAACGAGTTGAATTTACATAAATGTAATATAAAATTCGCCACATTTATTTTTAAGTACTTTTCCAAGTTGAAAACGTTGGAAACTCAACGATAAAAATTACCGTTTTTTCTTTATATATTACCGTTTTTTCTTTTATTTTAACAAAAATACTTGTAAAAACTTTTTTCTCTTCAATTTTTTTATCTTTATTAATGTTAAGGAATTGTAAACGTTCTTTACATAAATATGTCGAATCTTCATTGTTACTTATTACCAATTAGTAGTAATATAAAGCGTTGATTTTCGCTCCGACTGGGCGACTTTCCTAGGAGCGTCCGATGAGCCGGTTAAAAGAAGGTTGTGAGTCATTATATAAATGGACATCGATTTACTATCACACGCAATACTTTTAGTGCTCGGTTTTATCGCACCCTTCTTGAATGTGATTGTTGGTGGCAGAGGACTCTCATGGATGTTGGTATGTCGCCAAGTACAGCTATCACCACAAACAAACTGGCCAATATAATGAAACAAGCATGCTAACAATTGTTGATGTTAAAATTTACATACATAATACATTTCATTAATTGGTGCATACGCCTACATCTTATTTCACCAGCAATAACAAAGCCTCTAATGCTTGTTATGCTCTTCCTAGTTGCTACTTATACGGTTTTCAAGAAAGTTTGGGACCGTACCGATTACCATGACAGAATTTTCAATCAATTGACAAAATTTATTAGCGTGCTATAATACTTTTGGGCTTCACCGCATTGAAGCGTAGAAGTAACTGTTAGGAGGTTTAGCATGTTTCGAATTGAAGCAAAAAGTAACCCTCGATTTATCGAGGCAAGCTTCATCATACTATTAATTATTGCCACGATGGCGTTCAGTATTGGGTATTTACAAGCGACACCCCACATACCTATTTTACTTGTCATTTCACTTTTAATTGCCTATGGATTACTAAAAAAAGTTCCTTTTCGTGAGCTTGAAGCTGGTATGGTTGCAGGTGCAAGTGCTGGTCTTGGAGCCGTTTTTATTTTCTTCTTTATTGGTATTTTAATTTCGAGCTGGATTATGGGTGGTACAATTCCAACGCTCATCTACTACGGTTTTTTAACGGTTTCACCAAGCTTTTTCTTTGCAATTGTATTTCTTATTTGTAGTATCGTCGGCATTTCTGTTGGTAGTTCATTAACAACAGTTGCGACCGTTGGCGTAGCTTTTATGGGCATTGCAGGTGCAATGGACATCTCTTTATCCATTACAGCTGGGGCAATTGTTTCTGGCGCCTTCTTTGGAGATAAAATGTCTCCCTTATCGGATACAACAAATCTTGCATCTGGTACGGTTGGCGTAGATCTTTTCGAACATATTAAAAATATGGGTTGGACAACGTTTCCAGCTTTCTTAATATCATTTGTTCTTTATGCAATATTATCGCCAACAGGAGCAGATACTTCATTTGAAACAGTTGAGCAATTTAAAGAGGGCTTACTGTCAACTGGACTTGTTCATTGGTATACATTATTACCAATTGTAGTTCTTGTTATTATGACATTTTATAAAGCACCCGCACTGATTACACTTGCAGTCGTCTCAATTATTGGTGTTGGACTTGCCTACATACAAGAACCGATTGCACTGTCAAATGTATTCAAAATGCTTTTTGATGGCTATGTCTCTAATACTGGTAATAAGGACGTAGATGCATTACTGACACGTGGTGGTATGAACAGTATGCTATTTACAATTGCATTAGTTTTATTAGCATTAACAATGGGTGGTCTATTATTTACGCTCGGCATTATTCAAAGTATTTTATCGAAGGTGGAAGGTTTCTTTAAAAGTGCTGGCTCTGTTATTACAGGCGCTGCCATTACAGGGATTGGCGTCAACACATTAATTGGTGAGCAATATCTATCCATTCTTCTTACTGGGGAAGCATTTAAAGCACAATTTGAGAAGGTTGGACTTGCCCCTAAAAATCTATCCCGTGTCATGGAGGACGCAGGTACTGTAGTGAACCCTCTTGTTCCGTGGAGTGTTTGTGGTATTTTTATTGCTAGTGTACTAGATATACCAACAACATCTTACCTGCCATATACCTTCTTCTGTCTACTCGGACCAATTTTAACAATCATCTTTGGTTGGAGTGGCAAAACATTAACGAAGCTTGAAAAATAAGATTGGTAGCTGATATTAAAGAAAAAAGAGAAATCGATGCCATTCGATTTCTCTTTTTTCTTGTTTGACTAAATCATTCTATTTTCTTTACCCTATTTCTCTGTTAATAGCAGTATATTTCCGGAGATTTACTACCTTGAGAACTTTTATAGACTAACTTTTTCGATTTATCGACCAACTTTCGATTAATATCGACATCTACCTCCATGAAACACTAAATTTTTCATTAAAAAAGCGCGAGAAATCAACGTTTCTAAATTAATTTCTCGCGTTTTTAGGTTTTGAACGAGTTTTGTCCCAGCTACCTTTTTTGTTGAGTATCTTTCATGTTAAACTGTAAATTAATAGTAGTCGTGTTTGAATTGAGGGGTTAAATCGAAATGAGAAAATGTTGTTTTAAATTGAATTTACCATTAGAAGGTGCCAAAAAAAGATATTGCGATTGGATAGATGAGGAAATTGATAAATCAATCCATATTTCACAACATGAAAATGGATGGACATATTTTGTAGACTTAGAAGGAGAAGCGTTCTTTGGTTTAACAAATGAATCTTGGATGGAACTTGCAATGGATAATTCCGTTACTTATGGATACTACGACGAGGATTTTAACGCAGAGCTACTAGTAATAGAAAATGGCAAGTTAATACGAGAATTTTCACTTTATGAAGATGAACCAGATGCTAATGAGAATTTTGGATCTATTGAATATGAAAAAAGTTCTCCAATAGAGGATTGGAATGATGTAGCAACTTTTCTTGAAACGGAATTAAATATTTAATTAAAATAACAAGAGTATGTTTTGAAAAACTATTCAATACATACTCTAATTTTAATATATTTCTAACTTGATACATTTGTCTCCTAAGATGAAACGTCGTCTGTCTTAATCATTTTTTCATTGTCCTTTGATGATAATAACTCATCTAATACCTGTTTCTTCTTATCTTAATCAATATCCAAGACGTCACCTACATTTACACATTTGTCTTCATAAGAACTTGCAATTGGATTTTCCATTTATTATCCCTTTTCCAATTGTAAGGATTGTTTTATTATCAATATTAGAATCTGCAACGCCAAGTATTTTTGGCAAATTCGTTCCTTGAAAGACTGATTAATTCTTTATCTATACATATTCAAATGACTTTATTTCAACAAATCCATTTTTCTTTAAAATCTTAACAGTTGATAGTTCTTTATCTGACAAAACCTCTAAAACTTGATATTATGACCTTTTATACAATACCCATTTCTTTCCCTATTTTCTTCATTTTATTTATGACTGTATTGAGCTGCTCCATTGTATGGGTAGCCATTACTGTAATCCGCAACCTGCTTGACCCTTTTGGCACAGTTGGTGGTCGAATCGCTGGAATAAAGACACCTTCATCCATAAGTTTTTCAGAAAATTGCACAGCTTCACGGGAATCTCCAATAAGAAGCGTTATAATTGGTGTTTCCCCCTCATTAACTACAAAACCGGATTCCCCCAATTTTAAACGTAAATACTTAGCATTATTCAGCAATTGTTCCCTTCGTTCGGGCTCATTTTGAATAATGGATATTCCTTCTCGTGCAGCCTCAATCGCACTTGGAGATAAACCTGTTTGGAAAATAAATGATCTAGCGTTATTTAGTAAATAGTTTTTTGCAATGGACGACGTCGCCACAAAACCACCCTCTGCACCAATCGCTTTACTCAGCGTACCCACTGTAAAATCAATCTCATCTTTCAATCCAAAATAATCAGCGGTACCTCGACCTTCACTTCCTAAGACACCTGTCACATGCGCATCATCAATCATTATGTAAGCATTGTATTTCTTTGCTAGCGCAACTATTTCGGGAAGTGGAGCAATATCACCATCCATACTAAAGACGCCATCCGTCACAATTAACTTCTTTCCATCTCCATGTGATTCTCTCAATTTATGCTCTAAATCCACCATATCCGCATGTTCATAAACAATTGTTTTTGCTTGACTAAGGCGACAACCATCTATAATACTCGCATGATTCCAAGCATCAGAAAATATAATGTCCCCTGCCTTCATCACACTCGAAATTACGCCAATGTTCGCTAAGTAACCACTGCTGAAAACAATGGCAGATTCAGTTTTTTTCAAATCCGCAATTTCAGATTCAAGCTGTTCATGAATATCGAAATTGCCAGTTGTTAATCTCGAACCACCAGCTCCTGTACCGTATTTACTAATACCTTCAGATGCTTTCTTTTTCAACCGAAAATCTGTTGCAAGACCTAAATAGTTATTAGATGAAAAAAGCAAGAATTTCTTACCATTCATGATTACCTCGCTCTCATTGCCATTTGAAAACGAACGTAACTTCCTTGTCAATCCTTTCTCTTCTATTAATTGTAGTTCCCGTTGAAACCAATGATCCATTTGTTAATCCCTCCTAATGAGAACAGGTACGCTTTCTAAATAATCTATATAAGAGTCTAGTTCAACTTCATCTGACACAAAAAAAGCACGCCCTCCGCTCTCACAGCCTTCCCTTTTTAACGGTGTAATTCTAACATAACCAATGTCACGATTACTTACATAGCCAGTCACGTAATCTGGATCATCAGACCAACATAATTCTGCAATTGTAAACGGAGAATTTGCCACTTTCGACGCCAGAGCCAACGCTTCACGTACACGCTCATTAAAGTCCCCATCAGCATCTTGCCAATCGATTCGTGATACACGAACACCCTTTTGCCCCCGATCGTCAAGCCGTATGCCGGTTTTACTATTTAGGATGATTGCCCCACGGAGATTTTGATTACTACTAAGTTGATGAAAAGCAACATTCAGTGCATGTTCCGAAACACCTAATGAGGTTAGTATCTTTCTTGCTTCACTATGGGCCTTTTCGATTGAAGTCGCCTCAACTGTCGTAATTTCTAAGGGTGGCATATACTGAATCTGATCAGGCGCAATTTTTTCAACGGTAATTTGAATAAAATCAGCATCGCCACGTGAATGATTACTTGCTTTGTTCAATAACTGTTTTACAATTGGCTCTATCTGAGATTTACTACCTATCCGTTCACCACCAGATATATGCTTTTCCCCAAGTTCAGGATTTCTTTCAGCCGCACGCATTCGAATACTATAACACGCTTTTAACATGATTTTTACCAGCTACTTTCCTATTAATTGTATATAACATTTTCGTTAGAGGATAAACACTAATAGCTGTGATTACCATGCCTGGAATAGCCAAAACTAATAACGGTAAAAATGGAGTCCCTAACGTAAAAGCCAAACCAAATCTAGCAATCGTTGTTCCAATTGGACCTGCCAAAACAAGTACCGGAATTGAAGTCCCAAATAAAACTATGAGCAGTCCTACAGTCAATCGAAAAATTAAGGCGATCTCTACATTTAAGATCGAATGTATACCTAATAAAAATAAGATTAAACTTGCAATGATCCCCGCTAGAAAATATCGCTTAAATCCAAACACTGCTGCAATCGCAACTGCAATGGGTGCTGATAATTGAAATTCAGACCCAGGAATACCTGTTGGAATTTTAAACATGCCTGTAACGATAATAAGACAAGCTAACAATGAAATCTGAGCAAGATCATATGTAGAAAACTTTCTGATCATTTTATTCCTCCTATTCTCCCTAATTTGTGTTAACCATATTAAATAATAAGTTAACACAAATACGGATTGGAAAGTAGATAAAATGGTAGGATTTTTTATTATTTGTGAAAATGGGGTTTTGTTACTTATCGAAGGTTTAAATTAAAACCCCTGATTTTTCTACGCTAAGCAGAAGAATCAGGGGTTTTATTAAGATTTATTGCTTATTAATCTTCTTTAGAGAATGTGTATCAGAAACAACATCGTTCTTGTCTACTATTAAACTTACTTTGCGTTTATAAAGTAAACTAGATGATCAGTCCATTTGTCGTCCTCGAATATGAATCCTTTCCTCGTGCATTCATACACCATTCCAACACTTTCTGCTAACTTTATAGATGCCATATTATCAAGGTTTATGTGAGCTTCTATACGATGATAATTTAATTTTTTAAACGCTAGATCTAAGGAAGCTTTTACAGCCTCATTCCCATAACCTTTTCTCCAAAACTGGTTATGAATTGTATATCCGAACCTGGCCCATTGAAATTCTTCCCTCATAATTGTCGAAAAGTCTATAAAACCAATATGAGTATTATCTTCTTTTCTAAACACTCCAAATACATAGACCTTGTCATCTTCAGCCATTTGATAATGTTTAGTAACTAAATCACGAAACCATTCTTTCGTACAGATGCTCATATCTAATTTACCTTGATCGTATTTATGTTGAGAAGGTAAACGATTTTCATATTGGGTTAGCCAAGAAGAATAATCACCTTCTTCAAGAAATCGAATAACTAATCTATCTGTTTCAGTTCTTATTTTATTCAATCGAACACCTCATCTAGAATACTTTCTATTCTTATATAGATTATTCGACATAAGGGATTTTTTTCCTTCCTATCCTGTACTTTCACATCGTCCCAAGTTAATCATAATCCTCTTCTAGAGATTTTTCCTAAAGACATTTTTGTAATGGCACTATACCCCTCTTTTATTCCCCCATACAAGGGCATGCAACTGTGGCAGTACTTTGACATCTGTTAATTCCTCATCCTTCATCACTTTATCAATCAGCGCATGATATTTATCTAATAAATGTGTAATTAATCGTGAATTGTCCGTCGTCGTGAGATCATCGTTACCGACTTGGAGATAAAAAGGAATCATTGGATACCTATGGTGAATTTGTTTAGCATACTCGTAATCCTCTTGATTGAAAACGACTACTTTGAGGGATACATGGTGATTACTGTTTCGATTTTTTAGTTTTTCGAAGATATCAGAGAGCACCGAATAGTTTGTGGTCATTCCAGAACTAGGTGGCTTTGGGGAAATTGTCAGTTCATCAATCTCATACATCCATTTTTGCCACCTACTTCCCTGAGTTTCCACCCCGACCTTTATGTCATTTTCCTTTAAAATGGCAATGAGCCCCTCCAAATTTCGGATGAGTGCAGGGTTGCCGCCTGAAATCGTGACAAATGAAAAGCCACTGCCTCCGAGACGTTTCAACTCAGACCAAATCTCTTCAGCTGTCATTTGGACAATAAGATGCTTTCCGCTGCCATCCCACGTAAATGATGAATCACACCAAGAACAGGAATAATCACAGCCGGCAGTTCTCACAAACATTGTCTTTTGGCCAACTACCATTCCCTCACCTTGAATCGTCGGTCCAAAAATCTCGATAACAGGTATTTTACTCAACTTCCATCCACTCCCGTCTCGCTTCTGCATAGCTTGTCGGAGTTTCATATAGCCGGATAAACTCAACACGCGCACCGTTATATGTTTGTTCATCAAGTAAGGCCTCAGCCAACTTTTCGTAAATCCAAACAACAATGTTCTCTGCCGTCGTATTCATTGGTGGAAGCGTTTCATTTAAATAACGATGATCCAAATGAATCTCTATTTTTTCTTTCCATATTCCTTTTATGTCGCCAAAATCAATCATCAAACCGCGTTCATCTGTGTATCCACTTAGTCCTAATATTACGCGATACGTATGACCGTGCAGGTTTTTACATTTCCCCTCATAATCATGTAAATGATGGGCAGCATCGAAGGTAAATTCTTTGCTTACAAGAACGCGCTTGGCATGATAGTTCAATTGATTTCTTTGAATATCTACATCTAGTTTTTGGAGCTTATCGACGATTCTAAAATCTGACATGCGTTAAGACTCCTTCCTGTTACTCAAATACTCATCAAGCCCTTTTTTTCGCAGTTTACATGCTGGGCATTCACCACAGCCATCTGCTACTACACCGTTATAGCAAGTTAACGTTCTTTCTCGAACAAATTCAAGTGCTCCAAACTGATCAGCAAGCTCCCAAGTCTGTGCCTTATTCAGCCACATCAACGGTGTATCGATCACAAAGGAATCATCCATCGATAAATTTAACGTTACATTCAAGGATTTAATAAACACATCTCGGCAATCCGGATATCCGCTAAAATCTGTTTCGCAAACGCCAGTTACAATATGCTTAGCTCCTACTTGGCTCGCTAAAACGCCCGCAAATGAAAGAAAGAGAAGATTTCGACCTGGTACAAAAGTCGATGGAAGCTCACCATTTTCACCGTCTTCTACCTTTATGTCTTGTCGTGTCAATGCATTCGGAGCAAGCTGGTTCAGGAGTGACATATCAAGAATGTGATGCTTGACACCGAGCTCCCCTGCTATCATCTTCGCACATTCAATTTCAAGACGATGCCTTTGACCATAATCAAAAGTTACTGCCTCAACCTCTTGAAAACGTTCCTTTGCCCAGAACAAACAAGTTGTACTGTCCTGGCCTCCACTAAATACAACAATTGCTTTTTCCTGCTTCATGTGTAAAATCTCCCTTGTATCAAAAAAACAGCACTATAAGAAAAAGTACTGCTTCTTCTTAGTTTTTTTAGAGGGTAGCTAAATACCTCTTTCTTGATTGAACTATTCAATTCCGCATTTATCGATAATCAATTTTTTCTGGATTAATATCGTGATTCATTAAACGACATATGAATATTTTGTACTTTGGTTCCCCAATAATGTTAAATCCGTCAGTCCTTCTTCTAGGCTTTGGCCAGACATAAAAAAACCTCCTTGTAAAATGTTTCCCAACACTTTTCAAGAGAGGCATCACCAATCAATCTATTAAAACATAAGTAAAAACATAAAAAAAAGCCACGTCCGATATGGACATGGCATAATTATCATGTTTCCATAGTTTTTTATAGAGGGTATCAGCTATGAACCTCTCCCGTTCTAGTCCGGGCATTCTTTTGTTCAATATAATACAAAAAAACAGTACAAAATGTCAAATTGTTTTTTTATAAAATCTGCTTCTCTGAAAAAACCACTGTTATCCTGCCCTATATTTTGCAGTACACTATACACTTTACTGAGCTTAGATTCATTTATATTTTTCGAACAGCTCTCCTTAAGGGAGCTAAGAGCGGTTTACCCAAAATTTATTATTTTGGACATTTAAATGCTATTTATATTTACAAGGAGCAATTATTGAATGTTAAAAATCGAATGAATAGTATATTAACATCAATTGTCTATAATTGTGATTTTAGTAAAAAATGACTCTACGGATCAAAGTAATGAAAGGTTCAAATGGAGCTATACAGATTCACTAATAAGCTGAATCAAACCAGCTTTTTATATTTTCATTAAAACCGCACTACTTATGATACGGTTCTTCGTAACATGTGTAAGTGCGGTTTTAAATCTCTAATTCTATGCTAATTTAAAATTATACCTTTTCGCTCTTATAATTAAAAATGAAGGTCGACGAAATTCTCTATTAAGACTTGGTAAATTACACACTGCTTCTTTAGTTGGTATTGGCTCAATAATTTTTTCGATTTGTAAACTACTTTCAATAAGCGTATTTAGGATAGTAGACATTGTACGGTGATATGTCACAACATTATCAACTAACCAATTTTGAGAACGTAAGCCTTCATCCTGATAATTGTCTACTGCAAAATGAAGTAGGTTACCCTCATGATTTGTGATCCAATTTTCTTTTCCCTTATTTGCTGTTACAATTGGGTGCTCTAGAGAAAATAGTAAAATCCCTCCTTCGCATAATGCCTTACTTATCTTCTTTATGAGTAACTGAAAATCTGCAATATAGTGAAAAGCTAATGAACTACTAACAAAATCAATTGTTCCATTCTGTACTGTCATATCTTCAAATGCAGCCTGTTCAAAGGTTAGACACTCATGAATATGACGCTTTTTTGCATTAGCAATCATATTTGAAGAAATATCAATTCCAGTAACATGTTTTGCACCTTGGCTAATACAATATGCTACAAAATCTCCCATTCCACAGCCAATATCTAATACTACTTTATTTTTAAGGGGAGGAATTAATGTGAAAAAGTTTGGCTGTTCAAGTAAATTGTTATAATTATATTCTCGTGCTCGTATTTCTTGGTATTTCTCAAAAAACGTATTGTTATCATATATATTCTGTTTCATATTACCCTTCATTTCACCATAACGTTATGAAGTATTTGCGCAAATTAATTATCACATGTATACAAAAGTAAAAATAGACTTATAATTCAGTTTTTGTTACGATGTAGATAGAGGCATGTCTTCTTTATTAAATTCCATGAAAACAATATATTAAAAGGCAGAAATCCCACTCGATTTCTGCCTTTATTTTTATGGTATTACTTTATAGGAACTATGATGGGTTCAATTGCATAGGGTTCTTTAATGAGTTCTAGTGCACCCTCACTGTCCTTCTTTTTGTAAATACCTACCACAGGAGTAATCATTATCGATGTTGCTTTTTCATCAAAACGGTTTGTAGTAATACGTGCTTGATTCCCGCTTAGGTCATTGAAATCTGTACTATGTCCTGTACCTCTGTGATGAACAATATTATACACATTTCCTAAATCATCGGACACCTTGTACTCAATTAATACGCCACGCCACTCTTCTTCCTCTTTAGCTATTGACGCCATATCTACTAATTCTGAAATTTTCAGTGTTGTAGAGACAGGTGTTTCTGTTATTTCTCTAACGATTACTTCTGTACCTTCAGCTTCCGTTATTATACTACCTTTTTCAAATACTTTAGTTTCACTTGCGAGCTTTGCTAAAGTGAATTCAAATGACCAGTCTCCTGCTATTGCATTATTTATATTATTTAAATCAACAATTTCATTTCCTTGGAAAGTAATTTGTACTTTCTCTGGCTTTGGTCCTTTAATGAGTTCGTAAATATATAATACAGCATACTCTTTGTCATTTATTTTTTTGACAATATAATGATTATCGAATCCACTATGTTCATATCTATTTTCAAATTCATCAGCAGTTATTTCACCCTCTAAGATCGGCCTTTCCCCTAAGGTTTTTTCACTCTTTATTGTGTAAGCTATCGTAATATTTTCTCCATCGTAAACAGCATCTGTTACAGTTACTTCAACATTATTACTTTCTTGAGTCGTTCCAATACTTGTAGAATATTCATCATGCTTTTCGAATACATACTTCTCGTCATCAACGAATAACCCGAATATATTCCCGACAACCGGTATGTTTGCCGCAAAAGTAGGGAATGCGTAGCCAATTGAAATACTTGAAGCAACTAAAAATACAGCTGCAGCCACAAAACTTCTTGTTAAATGCTTTTTCTTATTTACTTTCATTACATTTCTTTTAATTCTCTCTTTTTCAAGAGTACTCACTTCCATCGGGTCCATATTCATGTCGATTTTTAAGTGATTAAATTGTTTATATAACTTTTTCATGTCACACTTCCCCCTAATCGAATCTGTTGTAACCGTTTTTTCCCACGATACAATCTGTTATCAATCGCAGCCTTTGTCAAACCATGATGCTCAGCAATTTCTTCATTTCTCATATTTAAAAAGTATTTCATCGTAAAAATATCACGGTCTAATTGGTCTAATTGGCTCATCATTTTTAATAATTCTTCTGTAGAAGTCTTTATCAAAAATTCTTCTTCAGCTGATTTTACCGCCTCACTTTTTTCATCTATCTCATAAAACAATGGCGATTTAGATAACTTTCTTTGTTTATTGATTGCTTTATATTTTGCTATTGTGCAAATCCATTTTCTAAAATCCTCTTTATCTCCTTCAAATTGCTTAGCATTTTCGAAAGCTCCCAAAAATGTATCACTTATACATTCCTCTATCATTTGAGGATCATTGTAAGATTTTAAAGCATTATATATAACTGCTTTTACGATACCGACATACTCGTCGATTACATATTGAAGTGCTTCTTCTCGCTTTTTCTTAAGATACTTTATAAAGTTTTCATTAGTTATCCTCATCCAAACACCCTTTCTTAAAACATAAGAGTCCCTACACTTAAAACATCGCTCAAAATTAAATTAATTCTCATAATCATTAGAAAAATTGTGAAATATTTTCAAAAAAATAAATAGTACGCCATATCAAACATACTACATTCTATTTATAAGTTTCTTTTCGCAAATTCAATAATATTACAAAAGCAGTAAGTATAAACAAAAACAGACCAAATCTTAATCGATTTAGCCTGTTATAGTTTATCTTTTTATACTTTAAGGTCTTCACATAAAAATTCCATAATAAAAAGCAGGGAATTCTTTCGAGATTTCCCCACTTTTTTAATATTATTCCAAAATTTGAATTTCTAAAGAAAACCACTAAGCATTTTATATAGTACGTCCCTACGTTAAGTCGCCGCTGCTGAGGAAGCAGCAGCTTGGTCAGCCTTTACACAATCAATTGCGACAACGAGTGCAATAATGATAGTTTCCATCTCTTCATTAAATATTTGTACCTTGTAGCTATCGCCCCAAGTGAACCACTCCTTGTTCACTTTACCGACGACTTCACCTTGCTGTAAGATTTGAAAATCCATATCCCACCAGTTACCTTCTACCTCAATGCCTGCCGCATCAATTGTATAGCGTGCTTTAAAGAAAGAAAACTCCTTCTTAATCGTTAACACCTCTTGACCGTTTACTTCAACAAAAAACTTCGGTAAAAAGCTGAACACCTTTTTCGTAATAAGCGCGACCTCATCTCTTGCTGCATTCATAATGGAGAACGTTTTTGGAATTTGCATAAAACTGCCCTCCACGTAATAAACATCCTTCTCCTGCTGATCCTTTACGGTAAATTTTCCACTTAAACTGAATACCTTCTGCTTTATATAAAGTTGCTTCATACTACGCCTCCTTTTTAATAGCATATTACTTAGTTTTTATCATAGATAATAATTACAGAAGTGGTTTTTATATGGTTCATCACCAAAACGTGTGGTTGATTTCCGTTCCGGCTGGGCGCTTTGTAGCTGACGCTTCGCTTTCGCACAGAGCAAAGCTTCCTAGGGGCGTCCGATGAGCCGCTTCACTCGCGTTGCTCGCTCCAGGGTCTCATCTGTGACGCTGATCCCAAAGGAGTCGCCCAGCCTCCACTTCAATCAACTTATATACATAGCATACGTTTTAACTAATTTCATCCACAACTTTTGGTGATGAGCCTTTTATATGTATAATATTTAATGAAATTTGAATACATTGCTAGTCTATTCACCATATAAATAACTCTCTTACTTGTAACATGGAAATAAAGCCTATTCAAGATTGCTATATCTTAAATAGGCTTATTGTTTTTTTACAGAGAAAACGCCCTTACTTATGGTACGGTTCTCCGTAACGCGGCCAAGTGCGGTTTTTATTTTATGAACATTTATTCAATAATCCCTAATAACATCGCTGGTGCTAAAATTCACATTAATGGCACGGCACATATATGGGAATTTTTACAATTTTTATTAAGCTTCTAATGTTTTATAAATATTTTTGACTCTTTTTAATTGTGGTGCAGTTAGGTATTTTTCTCTTTTTCGTAACACTTTCAATAATTCCTCTTTATTTTCATCTGTTACGGCTAATAGCGTACTTTCCGAGTGCTGAGGAATTTCCTTTGTTCTGCAATTCTCAAGGTGATGAAGTAATATTGGAAAAATCACATCATTGTTTTCCTTACTGACAGCTGCTAGCTTCGCAAGAGTTAGGACACCTTTATCAATTGTAATAACTGAACCAACTTTTATAGCACTTTTTAATATTTTAAGATGAGCCATAATGGTTTCTGATGCTCCCTCCGCAATCGTTGCTAATGCCGTCATTCCACCCCAGACTAAACGATTATTAGGGCTTTTTAGCAACTCTATAAAAGTCAGGACATACTTACTGATGAGTTCTGGTTTAACTTGCCCAATTTCGTACGCTACTTTAATACAATCGTATTGAATCTTTTTATCTTTGCAAGTTAGGTTTTCAATTATTTCTTCTATGCCCGTATAATTTTCTTCATTAACTAATTTATGTGCCAGCTCAATATTTGGCTCTTCATCGTTTCGATTTAATTGAGAAGCTAACAGGTTCACAACTGACATGATTATCCCTCATTTATTAAATTTATTTAATGTATAAACATTATCACATTTAACCCTTAATGAATCAGGTATCTTCGTCATGGAAATAGTATCCTTTACTATTAGTAATATTATTGCAATATAAATGCCATAGACGAAATCAAATTAACACCTCCTTGTTCTTTTTCTCAGAAAAATCTATGTTACGATGATTTTACATTAACAACTAAGAACGCACATGGAGGATTAATAAATGCTAAAAAAAATAATTTCAATTGTACCCGTTGCAATGCTTTCGGCAACTTTAGGTGCTAATGCTCAAGCTGCAACAATTACCGTACAAAAAGGAGATACTCTTTGGGATTTATCTCGTGCACATAATACTTCTGTAGAAAATATCAAAACATTGAATCATATTACTACTAACCTTATTCACCCTGGCGATGTCCTTACCATTGCACAACAATATACCGTTAAGCAAGGTGATACACTATGGGACATAGCCCTAGATCATCAAGTCACTGTTTCGCAAATTAAAGAATGGAACCAATTACATACGGACCTTATTCATCCAGGTTTAAATCTATCCATTATTAATGGTACGAAAACGAGTACGGCTGTAACTGACAAACCAATAAAGCCTGCAGCTCATGCAGCAAAGGAAACTACAACTTTAGTAACAAATAATACAACTGCAATGGAGGGTAAACCTGAAGAAACTGTTTCATCAACAAGTAAAACAGCTTCAAAGGATAGTGCACCTGAAGCGACCGCTCCATCAACAAGTAATACTGCTTCAAAGGAGAATACACCTAAAGCAACTGCTCCATCAACAAATAAT
>NZ_JARVRU010000185.1:0-17358 GCF_030209535.1 Lysinibacillus sp. fls2-241-R2A-57 | reverse complement strand
GTCACTTTGAAAGATGAATCCGTCACCCTGAAGTCAATCCGTCATTTTGGAGGTATTATCCGTCGCCCAGGCAGAACAATCCGTCGCTCTGCCGTTTCAATCCGTCGTCCTGACGTCTATCCGTCATTTTGGAGGTACAATTCCGTCGTTCAGGCAGAACAATCCGTCGATCTGTCGGTCCTATCCGTCACTTTGAAAGATGAATCCGTCACCCTGAAGTCAATCCGTCATTTTGGAGGTACAATCCGTCGCTCAGGCAGAACAATCCGTCGATCTGTCGGTCCTATCCGTCACTTTGAAAGATCAATCCGTCGCCCTGAAGTCAATCCGTCATTTTGGAGGAATAATCCGTCGCCCTGAAGTCAATCCGTCATTTTGGAGGAATAATCCGTCGCCCTGAAGTCAATCCGTCATTTTGGAGGTATTATCCGTCGCTCAGGCAGAACAATCCGTCGTTCTGTCGATTCAATCCGTCGCCCTGAAGTCAATCCGTCATTTCGGAGCTCCAATCCGTCGCTTAGGCAGAGCAATCCGTCGTTCTGTCGTTTCCATCCGTCACTTTGACAGAACAATCCCTCGCCCTGAAGTCAATCCGTCATTTTGGAGGTACAATCCGTCGCTCAGGCAGAACAATCCGTCGATCTGTCGGTCCTATCCGTCACTTTGAAAGATCAATCCGTCGCCCTGAAGTCAATCCGTCATTTTGGAGGTCCAATCCGTCGCTCAGGCAGATCAATCCGTCGTTCTGTCGATTCAATCCGTCACTTTGACAGGTCAATCCGTCGCCCTGAAGTCAATCCGTCATTTCGGAGGAACAATCCGTCGTTCAGCCGTTTCAATCCGTCACTTTGAAAGATCAATCCGTCGCCCTGGAGTCAATCCGTCATTTTGGAGGTCCAATCCGTCACTCAGGCAGATCCATCCGTCGTTCTGTCGATTCAATCCGTCACTTTGACAGAACAATCCGTCGCCCTGAAGTCAATCCGTCATTTCGGAGGTCCAATCCGTTGCTCAGGCAGAACAATCCGTCGTTCTGTCGATTCAATCCGTCGCCCTGAAGTCAATCCGTCATTTTGGAGGTACAATCCGTCGCCCTGAAGTCAATCCATCATTTCGGAGGTACTTTCAGCTGCATCCAGTCGTAACGGAAATCAACCCCTCATTTTGTCAAAGAACCATACTTTATTTAATAGGACACCTTAAATTCTTTCTATATTTCAACAAAACACTAAAATTTGTAAATTTAACACATTTCCATAAGCAGTCATATCCACTGAAAGAAGTTTTAATCGGGTCACGATTCAATAGATATGTTATAGTAATGTTTTCAATAGGATGAAAGACAGTCGTTTTTTCTAGCGAAACTGCATTTTGGCACGTCAGGCGCAATAAAAAATGTTATGATAGTTGTAGTTTTGTGAAAAACTTGATTTTAGTAAAGGAGCCGTAAAAATGTCATCTGCTTCTTATTTAACTGTAAAAGCATTAACGAAATATATTAAACGAAAATTTGATGCTGATCCGCATTTACGTGAAGTCTACGTAAAGGGAGAACTTTCGAATGTCAAGATTCATCAATCAGGGCATATCTACTTTACTTTAAAGGATGATGGAGCGCGAATTGCGGCTACAATGTTTAAAACGGCAGCTACGAAATTAGCGTTTGAACCGAAGGAAGGTATGCAAGTTTTTATCCGTGGAGATGTAAACGTTTACGAAGGCTATGGTACATATCAGTTATATGTACAGGAAATGCAACCAGATGGAATTGGTAGCTTGTTCGTTGCCTTTAACCAGCTGAAAGAGCAGTTACAAAAAGAAGGGCTTTTTAAACCAGAATGGAAACAACCGATTCCTAGGTTTCCTGAAAAAATTGGCGTGTTAACATCAACAACAGGAGCAGCCATTCGAGATATTTGTACAACGTTAAAGCGTCGATATCCACTAGCTGAAGTATTCATTTATCCAACACTTGTACAGGGAGCACAAGCTGCGCCAAATATCGTTCACAATATTGAACGAGCAAATATTGATGCTAATTGTGATGTTCTGATCGTTGGGCGAGGCGGTGGATCGATAGAAGATTTATGGGCTTTTAACGAGGAAATGGTCGCACGAGCGATTTTTGGAAGTCGCATCCCCATTATTAGTGCAGTAGGTCATGAAACCGATACGACTATAGCGGATTATGTAGCTGATTTGCGCGCGCCGACACCAACGGCAGCAGCTGAAATGGCTGTACCTGATCAACAGGATTTATTTCAGCGTGTACTGACACAAAAATCGCAGCTCCATCAAATAGTTAGGGCGCAACTTATATCAGAACGGCAGCGTCTAAATAAACTCCAACAGTCTTATCCGTTGTCGATGCCAGAACGTCTATATCGTCCATTTACGGAAAAGCTAGCACAGCTTGAGTCGGGATTACAAAAAGCGATGCAGGTCGATTTGATGAAGAAAACCGCAAAGCTCCAACAATTACATAGTGCGGTGGAGCAACATTCACCGAAAAAGGCACTAACTTTCTATCAACGGGAGCTAGAAACACGCATCCAACAATTAACACGTGCTTCAACACATTATGTGACGAAACAAAAACAACAATTTGAAGCAACTGTCAGAACTTTAGAAGCATTGAATCCACTTGCCATTTTAACAAGGGGCTTTACGGTAGCTTATAAAGATCATCAAATGTTAAAATCATCCGCTGATGTAAAGCCGGATGATCAATTAACACTTTCCTTCCATGATGGAAAGGTTATTGCTGATGTGGTAAAGATTTTGCCAAATAATGAGGGGGAATAATTGTGGCAGAGAAACAACAAACATTCGCAGAAGCCATGACGGCACTTGAGGAAATTGTCCGCCAGTTAGAGCAAGGTGATGTGCCATTGGAAAATGCGATTGATTTATATAAACAAGGAATGGAGCTATCACAATTTTGCCATAGCAAGCTACAGCATGCTGAGGAGCAGTTAATTTCTATTGTCCAAGAGACAGGTGAGACGACAGCATTTGATCCACTAAAGGGAGAGAACTAAGAAATGAACGAGCAATTAAAACATTTTATTGAAAGCAACATACCACAAGTTGAAGCTGAAATGTTTGCACTTGTTGAAAAAATTGATGCACCAGCTGATTTAAAAGAGTCGATGCTGTATTCATTAAAAGCTGGAGGAAAACGTATTCGTCCTCTTTTCGTATTGGCCGTACTTGAGCCATATAAGAAAAATTTGAAGGAAGGGTTAACGGTAGGATCAGTCATTGAAATGATTCATACGTATTCGTTAATCCATGATGATCTACCAAGCATGGATAATGATGATTTCCGTAGAGGTAAGCCGACAAATCATAAAGTATATGGAGAAGCATTAGCGACACTTGCAGGTGATGCATTGAATACACTTGCGTTTGGCATTTTAGCACGCATGGATCTGTCAGCTGAGAAACGTATTGAGCTTGTCAACCTTTTAAGCGAAGCAGCCGGTGCAGAAGGTATGGTTGGTGGTCAAGTACTCGATATGGAAGGTGAAAAGCGTCAGCTAAACTTGCCTGAGCTTGAGCATGTCCATGTCAATAAAACGGGCGCTTTATTAAGATTTAGTATTGAAGCTGGAGCTGTATTAGCTGATGTAAATCAAGAAGAGCGCACAATTTTAACGGAATATGCGCATCATATCGGTCTTGCCTTCCAAATTCAAGACGATATTTTAGATATTGAGGGAACTACAGAAGAACTAGGTAAAACGGCAGGTAAGGATGTAGCAAGTGATAAAAGTACATACCCAGCCCTGTTATCTTTAGATGGGGCAAAAGAAAAGCTTGCTGAGCATTATCAGCATGCCATTAACGCACTAGAGAAATTGCCAGTAGATGTCAGCTTATTACGTGAGTTTGCTGCCTATATTGTTCATCGTAAAAACTAAGAGAAAATCAAGGCGTTAAAGGTAAAGAATATGCTAGAATAGGTGAGGACGTTTGCCGATGTGCAAACAGTAAAGTGTTCGTACTTTTAGCATATTGATAACACTGTTATAATGGTGGAAACACAATTACGGTGAATAATTTATTGAAAAGGTGTGTGAGAAAGGTGGATTTAAATAAAATATCTAGTCCAGCCTTTTTAAAAAACTTAGATAAGAAGGGGCTTGAGCAACTTGCACAAGACATTCGTACCTTCTTAATCGAACAATGTTCTGTCACAGGTGGTCATATCGGGCCGAACCTAGGTGTTGTGGAGCTAACGATTATGCTTCATAAAATGTTTGACAGTCCTAAAGATAAGTTTTTATGGGATGTTGGCCACCAAGCTTACGTGCATAAAATTTTGACAGGTCGTGCGAGTCAATTTGACACATTACGTCAGTTTAATGGGCTTTGTGGTTTTCCAAAGCTTGTGGAGAGTGAACATGATGAGTGGGAAACAGGTCATAGCTCGACATCTTTGTCAGGAGCCATGGGTATGGCTGCAGCACGTGATATTAAAAATGAAAAGAATTTTGTGATACCAATTATTGGAGATGGGGCGTTAACTGGCGGTATGGCACTTGAGGCATTAAACCATATTGGCCATGCCAAAACAAATATGATTGTCATTTTAAATGATAATGAAATGTCAATCGCTCCAAACGTCGGAGCGTTACACAGTGTACTAGGACGTCTTCGTACAGCTAAGGAATATTCAAAAGCAAAAGAAGAACTGGAATCCCTTATTAATAAGATTCCTTTGCTAGGTGGTAAGCTTGCTTCAACTGCTGAGCGCTTAAAAGATAGCCTAAAATATTTAGTAGTATCAGGTGTGTTCTTTGAGGAGCTAGGCTTTAAATATCTAGGACCGATTGACGGACATGATTTCGATGCTCTTGAGGCTTCATTATTACAAGCTAAAAAAGTAAAAGGACCAGTACTCGTTCATGTTATTACGAAAAAAGGCAAAGGCTATAAACCTGCTGAAGATGATACAATTGGTAATTGGCATGGGACTGGCCCTTATAAAATTGAAAACGGTGCCTTTGTAAAGTCAGAGGTGAAAGGTCCAGCATGGAGTAGTTTGATTGCTGAGACTGTCCGCAAAATGGCCCATGAGGATAAACGAGTAGTCACAATAACTCCTGCAATGCCAGTGGGCTCGAAATTACAAGGAATTCAAAAGGATTTCCCAGAACGTTTCTTTGATGTAGGGATTGCTGAACAACATGCAGCAACGATGGCGGCAGGTCTAGCAACACAAAAAATGAAGCCATTTTTAGCCATTTATTCAACGTTCCTACAACGTGCTTATGACCAAGTACTACATGATATCGCGCGTCCAAATCTGAATGTTTTTATTGGGATTGACCGTGCCGGCTTAGTTGGCGCAGACGGAGAAACACATCAAGGTGTATTTGATATTGCTTTCCTTCGTCATATGCCAAATATGACAATTATGATGCCAAAGGATGAAAATGAAGGTCAGCATATGGTAAAAACAGCTATTGAATATGATGGCGGTCCAATTGCGTTGCGTTATCCACGAGGTAATGGGTTAGGCGTTCCATTAGATGCTGAGCTAAAAACTTTACCGATTGGTAGCTGGGAAGTGTTACGTGAAGGTAAGGATGCAACGATTTTAACTTTTGGTACAACGATTCCAATGGCAATGGAAGCAGCTAACACTCTAGCACAGCAAGGCGTAGAGATAGAAGTAGTCAATGCTCGTTTCATTAAACCAATGGATAAGGATATGCTTCACCGTATATTATCAAGCCGTAAACCAATATTGACGATTGAAGAGGCAGTTCTTCAAGGTGGCTTTGGTAGCGGGGTATTAGAGTTTGCGCATGATCATGGCTATTTAAGTGCACTGATTGATCGTATGGGTATCCCAGATCAATTTATCGAGCATGGAAATGTAGATCAGCTACTCGCTGAAATTCATATGACGGCTGAGGATACAGTGGCACGTATGCATGTGTTACTTCAACAAAAACAGCAAGTAGGTTTGAATAAATAATGACAAAACATCCAAAAGAACGTGTAGACATTTTACTTGTAGAGCGTGGGCTATGTGAAACGCGTGAAAAAGCAAAGCGCTCTATTATGGCAGGGCTTGTATTTTCTAATGAAACTCGCATCGATAAGGCGGGGGAGAAAATAGCAATAGATGCACCACTGCAAGTAAAAGGCTCTGATATAAAATATGTTAGTCGTGGTGGCTTAAAGCTAGAAAAAGCACTACAAATTTTTGATATGTCTGTAGAAGGGAAGCTGATGCTTGATATCGGCTCCTCTACAGGCGGTTTTACAGACTGCGCCTTACAGCATGGCGCAAGACACTGCTATGCATTAGATGTTGGCTCCAACCAACTAGCTTGGAAAATTCGCTCTGATGATCGTGTAACTGTCATGGAAAAAACAAATTTCCGTTATACAGTAGCGGCAGATTTAACAGAGGGCTTACCAGACTTTGCAACAATTGATGTCAGCTTTATTTCATTATCGCTTATTTTACCTGTCTTAAAAACACTGTTAATGCCAGGTGGCAATGTAATGGCACTAGTGAAGCCTCAGTTTGAAGCTGGGAAAGAGAATGTCGGTAAAAAAGGCATTGTTCGCGATAAAAAAGTACATTTAGAAGTTTTAGAAAAGACAGCTGCAATGGCGACAGGGGTTGGCTTTGTCGTGAAGGATGCTTCGTTTTCTCCAATTACAGGAGGCGAGGGGAATATTGAATTTTTATTCCATTTAGTGAATCCTCTTGATCATGAAGAAATTCCTGCATATACAGCTTTTAATGCACTCGTTGAAGAAGCGCATAGTGCACTAAAATAACACGTGCTCGTCTACAGAGCCGTGTTTTTTCTTGTGCTTTTCTGTTTAAAATGGTAGTGTAAATATACAAATAACTAACTATTTATAAGAGGTGACCAACATGAATAAAGGACAAAGACATATACGAATTCGGGATATTATTGCCAATCATGAAATTGAAACACAAGATGATTTAGTCGATTTTTTAAAAGATGCAGGCTATAATGTGACACAAGCAACAGTATCGCGAGATATAAAAGAACTTCATCTTGTGAAAGTGCCATTACAAGATGGACGCTATAAATATAGTTTACCGGCAGATCAACGTTTCAATCCTGTACAAAAATTACATCGTGCATTGGCTGATGCTTTTGTCAGCATTGATGGTGCATCTCACTTTTTAGTAATGAAGGCTCTTCCTGGTAATGCCAATGCTATTGCATCACTGCTTGACCATTTAGATTGGCCTGAAATATTAGGTACTATTTCTGGAGACGATACAATTTTAATTATTTGTCGAGACGAAAATGAGCGTGAAAATACAAAAAATCGCTTATTAGAAATGCTATAAAATAGCAATGTAATTTGATACAGAGGTGACATTTTGTGTTAAGAGAGCTTAGTATTCGAAACTTTGCCATCATTGAGGATTTAACAGTTAGCTTTTCAGGTGGTTTAACTGTTTTAACAGGTGAAACAGGTGCAGGAAAATCAATTATTATTGATGCAGTGCATTTACTTGCTGGCGGCCGAGGGAATTCTGAATTTATTCGTCATGGAGCTAAAAAGGCTGAATTAGGTGGTTTATTTCAAATTTCAAGTTCTGGGCATCCTGTTCATAAGAAACTTGAAGAGGCAGGCATTGAAATTGAAGAAGATACCATTATTTTACGTCGTGATTTAAATGATTCTGGAAAAAGTATTTGTCGAGTAAACGGTAAACTTGTGCCATTGTCTGTACTTCGTGATATTGGGGCTAGCCTCATCGATATTCATGGACAGCATGAAAATCAAGAACTTATGGATGAGAAACAGCATATCCATCTGCTTGACCACTTTGCTGAGGAACAACTTACATCAATTCAAGATTTGTACAGTTCCCAGTATGATGAATATCGTTCGCTTAAAAAAGAATTAGCTTCGATTTCGATTGATGAACAGTTAATGGCGCAGCGTATTGATTTGTACCAATTCCAAATGAAAGAGCTAGAAGATGCCAAATTAAAGCTTGGCGAGGAAGATGAGCTTCTTGATGAACGTCGCCGTCTTATGAATTTTAATAAGATTTTCGAACGTTCCAGTGCAGCATATGAAGCTATTCAAGGTGAATCAAAAGGCCTTGACTGGATTGGCAATGCAATGGGTGCCTTAGAGGATGCTGCGACCGTTGACGAGCAATTTAAAGAGGCTTCGGAATCTGTCACCACTGCATTTTATGCGTTACAGGATGCAGCTTACCAGGTCAAAAATGTGTTAGACGAATTAGAATTTGATCCTGCTCGTTTAAATGAGGTGGAGCAACGTTTAGCCTTATTACAAAATTTGAAGCGCAAATATGGCTCAACAATCGAAGAGATATTAGCGTATTACGATAAAATTAAAACAGAGCTAAATGAGCTCTTAAATCGCGATGAAATTTTGCAAGTAAAAGAGCAAAAAGTACTGAAAATGGAAGCGGTACTAAATGAGCTTGCTGCAGAACTTTCGACTGTACGAAAAGCTGCTGCACATAATTTAAGTGAGGCTATTATGGCTGAACTACGTGAATTACATATGGAAAAAGCAAAATTTATTGTTAATTTTGATGAATTGCCTTATTTTGATGCGAATGGTAAAGACCAAGTAATTTTCTATATTTCTACGAATGTAGGGGAGCCACCAAAATCTTTACCAAAAATTGCTTCTGGTGGAGAATTATCGCGTATGATGCTTGCACTAAAGACGATTTTCTCTTCCTCTAATGGCATAACATCTATTATTTTTGATGAGGTGGATACAGGTGTAAGCGGTCGTGTAGCGCAAGCAATCGCAGAAAAAATTGCAGCTATATCCATTAACTCTCAAGTTTTGTGTATTTCGCATTTACCACAAGTGGCTGCAATGGCCGATCATCATTATTTTATTAAAAAAGAAGTCGAGCATGATCGAACATTTACGTCATTGCTGGAAATTGATACAAATGCTCGTATTGAAGAAGTGAGTCGCATGATGTCAGGAGCAGAAATTACAGATTTAACATTGCAGCATGCTACAGAGCTCTTAAAAATGGCGGATGAACGAAAAAAACAAATGAGATAACAATGAAAACCAGAAACAGCTCCGTTGTTTTTGGTTTTTTTCTTTTTGCACAAATATTTACCGCTTATAAGAATGCCACAACAACACATAGTAAAAAGACAAAAATAAAAAGGAGGTGTCGTATGTATCGTCGTTGGCGTCAATTTGTCATTTTGCCTATGCTCATCGTTTTATTGTTTATGCCCGTAAAGGCTTTTGCCGCAAAAAAGCTTATTCCGATGGGCGAAGCAATAGGAATTCAACTTCAGTTATCACATGTTTTCGTAGCGCATGATGTGCTATTAGCTTCCAATCAATGGATGAAAGGAGGCGCTGTTATTGAAAAAATAAATGATATTTCTGTAAAAACGCTTGCGGATGCCAAAAAGGCTATTGCTAAGCAGGAACAACAGAAATGGACGATAAAAAGTGAAGGAAAAGAAATAACGCTGGAGTTACAGGAGCAAGAAGCTGAACATGTTATTTCATTTTTAAAAGATGAAACAGATGGAGTAGGAACATTGACATACATTGATCCAGAGACAAAAAATTACGGTGCATTAGGCCATCAAATCGTTGATTCTACCTTACAAGAAGCCCCTGTTTTCCATGCTGGCTCCATTTTTTTAGCTTCGATTCAACAAATTCGTAAAAGCATACCTGGCCAACCGGGCTATAAAATATCCTCCATTGAAAAACATCAGGAACGATTAGGGAGTATAGATAAAAATACAGTTTATGGAATTTTCGGTCGTTGGGAAGAGGGTTATCAACAAAGATTACCTAAAGCAATTGAAATTATGCATGAAAAGGATATAAAAACAGGAAAAGCCGAAATCTACACTGCGATAGAGGGCAGCAAGGTGGAAACTTTTTCGATTGAAATTACAAAGGTCGAAAATGAACGCCTTGAATTTATAGTATCTGACGAAAAGCTCATTAAAAAAACAGGTGGTATTTTGCAGGGAATGAGTGGCAGTCCTATCATTCAAGACGGTCGTTTTGTAGGTGCAGTTACACATATGTTTGTGGAGGAGCCTAAAAAAGGAGCAGCCATAACAGTAGCGGAAATGTTAAAAAAATCATCATCATGAAAGAATGGAGCTACCTATGGTGGCTCCATTCTTTCATGGAAGTGCTATTCCTCAAACGGTTTTTGGAGCGTCAGCCTCAGAAGAAGCCCATCTCAGAAGGTGGTGAGAAAATAGATTATCTTGCTCTTTCTCCAAGTATTTCGTTTATTTATGAAGGGATTAGCGATTCTTTAAGAAAACTGTAGTTATATCTCAATTTTTTCACTAAAATAATTAGTATAAGCATTTTGATAATCTGCTGGTAATTTATCATAAATTGTCGATAAAAAAAGAAAGTATCGGACTACATACTCATTTTTGGAAATAGAAAAGGTTTTTGAAACAAAAATGTCGAAAATTCCACAGTGTGCTAAAAAACGCATAAGGGGTAGTGTAACGCTTTGGGGATTCAAAGCATAGTTCAGAAGGAGGAATTGAAATGACAAAGGTAAAAGTAGCGATTGCTGATGATAATCGTGAGCTATAAAAAACGATGGAGCAGTATTTTCAAGGGCATCCTGAAATTGAAATAATTGCAACTGCTTCAAATGGGAAAGTTTGTTTACAAATGCTGGAGGAATTTACGCCAGATATTTTACTTCTAGATATAATTATGCCGCATCTTGATGGGTTAGCTGTTTTAGAGTCGATGTATCAAAATGAGCAAATGTCATCCATTCAAGTGATAATGTTAACTGCTTTTGGTCAAGAAGACGTCATGAAACAGGCAGTAGATTTAGGTGCGTCCTATTTTATGCTTAAGCCATTTGAATTTGATCAATTGGTTCAAAAGATTTTAAACTGCGCAGGACAGAAGGCAACACTGCCTAAAAAGACAAGTGTTTTACAACCGGCAGCACCTCAAAAATTAAATCAACATCAATTAGATAGTACGATCACAGCCATTATTAAGGAAATCGGCGTTCCTGCACATATTAAAGGATACTCTTATCTAAGAGAGGCTATTCAGATGGTCTTCGAAGATATCGAGTTATTAGGCTCTGTGACGAAAATTTTATATCCAGAAATCGCTAAAAAATTCAATACAACTCCATCACGAGTTGAACGCGCGATTCGTCATGCCATTGAGGTCGCATGGAATCGTGGCAATTATGAATCGATTTCGTCGATGTTTGGTTATACAGTACATCATTTAAAGTCGAAGCCGACAAATAGTGAATTTATCGCTATGATTGCAGACAAGATTCGCATCGACATGATGGCTAGTTAAACGTTAGAGCCACAAGGGATTACAGGACTTATTTAGAGAGAATTCATAGAATTTATACCGACTAACTACAGCATTCATATAACTAATGTTAATTAATTGAATTAAACTATGAAACACATTCATTTAGGGGGAAAATCCCGTTCATGGAGGTGTTTTTTTTTATGACTGATTTCGATATTGAAATAGACCGTTTTATGCTTGATTGTTTTTTATGATTAAGTTGATTTTTAACTTTCCTTTATATAGCCATTAGTTTCATTAACCCATCTGTCATAGTTTTGCAAGGTAACACCTGCATAAATATATTTAGCCAAATTTAATTGTAAAACACCTTTATTTATTTTCTGGAGAGCCATTAGCGCAGCGATGGGCGTGTAAGAAATAAATGATTTTTATTCTGGATGCTTTGCTTCAGGGTTTTTGTTTGGTTTGTATTACAAGTGATAATTAGCATCTTTTCAAGATGATAGGCCTTGTTTGGATTGACCTTTAAATATAGTTTTTTTATAAATCTTTTCAAGAAGAAAAACGAGCCTGTGAGTGCTGATATTGAAGCAGAGGAAGCATATTTACACAGGTTGTCTAAATGGAGCTATATAGCTAAGTGTGAAGCTTTAGAGAGGTTAAAGGGAGCATAGCAAAAGGACTTGTATGTATTGAGTTGTCCTCATACGCACAAGTCCTATCTTGATGAATGTATTAAAAATGTTATAGATTATGAGATGTTAAAATAGTCCCTCTTATATCGATTATTTGAAATATTTTTCATAACAGACACACTGATGTTTGCGGGTGATATCATTGAATTGTTCAATATCATTGCCAACATAATGAGCGAATGTCGAAACAGGAAATAAATTTGAAACTTTCGTTGAGATTCTATTATTCATTTCATTTCCTTCAAAATAAAGATGATAATATGATTCGACTTGATTGAACTCCATTTTTTTATACCATTTTTGTACCCAATTATCATCACGAGTCCATGCTTCAAAGCGATTTAGACTTATTTCAATCGCTCGTTTTTCAGCAACTTTTAATAAATTTTCACCTATACCTTTTCGTGCATAATCGGGATGTACAGCTATATGCCAAATCATACCACCTAAACCATTTCCTCTTGAACAAACTGTACCTTCTTCTACTTCGTATTCAACATCAATTAAACCAACAATTATTCCATCTATTTCAGCTACTAACTCAATGGAAGGGTGTTCATAGACTTCTTTTTTATTTAGCACATTGTCATAATAAGCCGTATTTAGAAAAGCAAGAACTCTACAGCGTAACCAACCTTGCTCATCTTCATTTTTATAGTTTCTAATTAACACTTTACAACTTACCTCCATTTAAATCTGCACGTTTCCTAAGTGACTGAAAATTCTATCTATAAAGAAATCATAACATATTGAAGGTTAAGTTGGTAGATAAATGGTAAATGCGAAATCTTAGAGAAGTGTTAAAAGCGACTATAACACCTGTGAGCGTTGAGAGTGAAGCGGGGAAATCATTCACACAGGTTGTGTAATCGTTGCTGTCACGCAATCTATGAAGCTACGGGAGCGATTGAGGAAGCATGCAAAAGGACTTGCGTATATGGGATTTAATCATAAACGCAAGTCCTGTTCTTATTAAAACCAAAGCATCCGATTGTGGTATAAATTACACATTTATTTTTTTACTAGAAATTCCAATTATAGTACCTATCCATGTTCCTAATAGGACGCTAATCGCAACGAATCCCAGTCCCATACCTTCCCATCCACCAACAACAAAAATACTGTATAAGACTAAGCCGAAACAAATGAAGCTAAATACTAACGAAACTGTATATAAGGTTTTTCGTGATACCTTACGAGATATGAAGTAAATCCCAACAAGAAATATAGCCCCCAGAAGTAATATGGGTGTCCATCCATCTAGCATAAATGCATTCAATTTTTTCAACTCCTTAATCACTTTGTCTTATTATTTGCATCGTTAATTGAATAACTGAACAATCAGTTGTTTGTTAAAGTGTACCACATTTAACATTCGAAGAAACAAAAAGGACTTTAAGCTAACGGTGTGAAAGTAATGAAATTCGCTCAGGTTGTTGAAGTTTTTAATAAGGAGGAGTGATTAATATGTCGAAAAAGAATTTACTCCCAATGAAATTTAATTTGGGCGAAAAAGTCCTATTCACATTCAATGGCAATGAACTGGTTGGAATAGTTGAAATTGCAGACTTTGGCGGTTCGTTTGAACATGATTACCATTCGTATGATATTTTCGTAGCTGAGGACAATTGTTTGTATAAACATATTCCTGAAGAAGTTTGTAGAATTGCTTACTTCTAAGGAGATTGAACAGCGCACAGCGTAATCGAGTGACTAACTATTCATATGTTCATTTCTCGATTCGCCTAAGAGTACTGTTCAGAACTTGGATGACAGCAGATAGAGCCAAGCCACACATACGCAAGTTCAGCACATGAGGCTTTCACAATGCCATAAAAGATTTGACCGCCTTAATGGAACATCATGAAAGCCATGCTGACCATTCGTTTGATGGTTTGTGAAGTTAAGTTATGACATTGAACGCAAAGTACATTCCAATTAGGATAGCTAATGTAATAAAAGGTTTGAAAACCCACTGTGGGGCTTTAATAATTTTCAAAACCGTCCCTATAGCAACACCTGCTACAAGCATGATTATTAGAATAAGAGCTAATTGAATTGCCATGTTATTTATAACTGAATTATCTATAAAAAAATCCATTCTCTATTTCCACCTTCTTTACATGTAATTGTAAATGAAGAAGCAAGTGATAGCATTAATGGATTTTTGATATTAGTAGGATTTGTGCAACTTAATCGTTTGAGCGTCACTCATAGCGAGACGATTAGGTCTAAACCATTTTAAGTTTGAGTTAGATTACAACAACAATAGCAAGCTTACAGAGCCATTTAACGAGCTTGTAAGAGTTGATAGATTTTGCTTGGGCTTGTTTCAATGGACTTTAGGAAGCTTACCTATTTCACAAAAAAGTAAAAATCCAACAATCACTATTTACAAACTTTTCACCGAATTAAAATTAAACAATATATGTTGGAGCTATCATTTATCGCTCAAAAATGTTAAATGGAGGAAAAATTTACTATTACCCCTATCTCAAATATTGGGTTTATGATAACATATATCTGAATCTTTTAACTTTGGAAAATATGAAAGGAAGTGTAATAATCAGATATGAAAAAGATATTTAAACCATTGATTAGTGTTATTGTCGTAGGTGCCCTCTCTCTAACTATAAATATAGATAAAAATGTATTAGCTAATGATATTGCAAATACATGTAAATATGATGCGGCATCGAAGGTCAATCCTGACAATTCCACAATGAACTGTTTGTTAACCGAAACAGCACTGAGTTATAATGTTCCTCCTGAAATTGTGAAGGCAATAGCGGAAGGTGAAAGTGGAAATTGGCGTCATTTCGATATTAATGGGGAAGCGATTGTGACAGCTGATAATGGAATTGGCATTATGCAACTTACAAATCAAGCTGGCTACAATCAAGATAGACTAAAAAGCGATATTGTCTATAATATTCAAGCTGGTGTAAAGACTCTAGATGATATGTTTAAGCGGAAGGATTTGCCTAGCATCAACGGTGGGGAAAGAGATATATTGGAACATTGGTACTTCGCTATCATGGCTTATAACGGTACTAAGCCAGTAAATAGTCCATTTGTCCAAGCAACTGGTGAAAGAAATGCAAAAGCCTATCAAGAAAGAATTCTCAGAATTATTGAGAATTTGGAATTAATAGACTTAACAGAGCTGCCTTTTACACACGAACATTTTCAATATGACTCTAACAGCAGGGAAAATATTAAATTTTCAGCGATGAACTATGATTTTGATTTACCATTAACAAAATCAAAATATTTTTTTAAAACAACTCAAAAAGTTAGTGCAACAACTAATGTAACAGTTAGGACAAGACCTACTAAGGATAGTCCTTCTATGGGTACTTTACGTAAAGGCGAAATTGTTACCATTACGGGTCCTTTTGAATATGAAGCAGTATCAACGAAGAAAAACCATTTTGTTTGGTATCCTGTGAAAAGAAGTGACGGGACAGAGGGGTATGTAGCATCAAGTTATTTAAACTACTCAGCTTCAACACCAACGCCAACACCTCCAGTAACACCGCCAACAACGGGAAACGTTGATGTATCAAAGTTTGCTGATTACAATGCAAACCAATACTGGGCTGAGGATTTTAAGTGGGCAGTCAACATCGGTATCATCAGTGGATACCCAAACGTGAAAAACCCTGCAACAGGTAAATACGAAAACTTGCTGAAACCATACACAAACTTAACAGAAAACCAAATGCTGTCTATATTATTTAGATACTTCAAACCTGATGAACTAGCTTCAACGATAGCTAATACTTCATGGTATGGAGACGTAAACTACCAACTGGCTACAAAATACTCTCTACCAGTTCTAGGTGCAAACACAGCATCCAAACAAGCCATTGCAGGTAAGGATATCACACGGGGTAACTTCGCTCGTATCTTAGCTTCAATGCATTATGGTAAGACTGTATCTCAGTCAGAAGCTATTAAATTCCTTCGTGATAATGGTTTAACAACTACTAAAACAAATGAAGAGTTTAAACCAAATGATTCTCTAGCAAGAGCGCACACAGTGGCATTCTTCCACCGTTACGAACAAATATTCAATAACTAAATTGCTACTTACAACTGAAAAGGTGACTATAAAAGTCATCTTTTCTTTTTTATGTTTAATAAATCCTTTCTTGACACTCCTCGAACCTTTCATAACTAAATTCATTGACACAGATTGCTTGGGAGCTACAAAGTCTTGTGTTAAGCTACTGGAGTGATTGAGAAAGCATAACAAAAGGACTTGCATATATGAGATTCAATCATAAACACAAGTCCTTTTCTTATTGAAGGAAAGCCCCCGTTAGCCATCCATGAAGGCGAGCTAAACGTTGATTTAAATGAATTTATGAAAGTCAGATTAACTTAGAATGATCGTTAAACTTAATAATTATTGCACTTATACTACTACTATTATGTAACGCCTTTTTAGACAGTTTTATGCCGACTGTTTGAGGGGGCGTATTTTTTTTATTTAATTGTTGAATTTGTAGAAAAAAATAGTCGTATATATATAATAAAGGATGAAAAATTGGGGGGATGGAATGGGGTTATTTGATGGATTAATTGGTAATGCAAGCGAAGTAAATTTTGAAAAATTACAGGAAGAAGTTAAAGATTTATTAATACCCAATGAAACTATTAAGAATGCATATAAAATTATAAGGGATATCTTTGTTTTTACGGATAAAAGACTTATCTTAATCGATAAACAAGGAGTAACTGGCAAGAAAACGGAATATCATTCAATTCCATATAAGAATATTCTTCATTTTTCAGTTGAAACTGCGGGAACATTTGATTTAGATGCTGAATTAAAAATTTGGGTTTCAAGTAGTCAGTTACCAATACAGAAAAACTTTAATAAATCGACTAACATCTATAAAGTTCAAAGTGTATTGGCAGAATATGTATTAGGCTAGTTATAGATAATAGCGGTCAACAGTTTACATATAAGCTGTTGATCGTTTTTGTTTCGTATTAATGGGCAATAATATATCTGTTACGGAAAGCGAGCTGTTAGGAACAAGACTTCTACCTGCAGCGAAAGTAAAAAGGGAGATGAACTGCCCGTAAAAGCCCCGGTTGGTGAAGACTAATAATCAGTAGCATGGAGAAACCCCCTTTATTTGGCTAAATATTGGTACTTATCAGGCTCTCCAATTTTTAATACATAGGAATTAATAATCCGTCAAGCGTGTTGATTAGGAAAAAAATAGGTTTATTATTGAGAGGTAAAAGGATTTTTTTGTTACCACTTTGCCAATATATTTCCATTTTAACTGATTGTAGCGTAGGGCTACTC
>NZ_JARVRU010000036.1:0-71129 GCF_030209535.1 Lysinibacillus sp. fls2-241-R2A-57 | reverse complement strand
AAGGATATGGTTGTGACGGATATGGCATCGGAGGGCGCGAAGGATATGGTTGTGACGGATATGGCATCGGAGGGCGCGAAGGATATGGTTGTGATGGGTATGGCATCGGAGGACGCGAAGGGTATGGTTGTGATGGATATGGCATCGAAGGACGCGAAGGATATGGTTGTGACGGATATGGCATCGAAGGACGCGAAGGATATGGTTGTGATGGATTTGGCATCGAAGGACGCGAAGGATATGGTTGTGATGGGTATGGCATCGGAGGACGCGAAGGGTATGGTTGTGATGGATATGGCTGCATTGGATACGAAGGTGGATAGGAACTACCAGGTGACATGCTAGGATGATACGGAATGTTAAAATCCATATTTTCATCTTCGGGAGTTAATCTAGGATTGACCAATGAAACACACCTTTCTTCATCTTTTCTTTTCTAACATATGCTCACTATTATGATTGGTCATAGGCTTTAAACTATGTGTGAATATTTGCTAATGATATCAGTTTTTAAAATAGAAATTGTTATAAAAAATGCCGATTTTAATTATAATAGTAGGAAATAGCCTTAAAGGATGTTTTGTTAAATGACAACTATAAAAATCAAAAGAATAAAGATACAAAATTTACGAAATGTACGACATGGTGAAATCGTATTAGCGGTGAACTTTGACACATTTCTTAAGGCAAATGTTGTAGGGTTATACGGACAAAATGGCTCCGGGAAAACAACGATTGTAGATGCATTTGGCTTGTTAAAGGCACTTATCTCTGGTTGGATTACGGAAGTTAAATTACCATCTCAAGAAAAAAGATTAATTATGGCAGGGGAGGATACGGCAAGTATTGAATTCGAGTTTCTAGTAGAAAATCCACTAGGCACATTTTTTCTCAATTATTATGTAGAGTTACAAGAGGATGAAAACAGATTGTACACAACAGTTGAACGTGTAGCTTACAGAGAAAACGCGAAAGGGAAGCGCTCGAAGATTCTAGTTAATGTTACAGAGGAAGATCTACAAATACGTAAAGCAAATCTTTCTGATATGAATGAAAAAATGCGTATCCAATTACTTGTCATTCAGCAATTAGCAAAAAAACAATATACGTCCTTTGTCTTTCATAAAGATTTAAAACCATTATTACAGGACAGCTTGTCAGAGTTAGAAATGCAATTGCTTCATAATTTAGCAATAGATTTTAATCGTGATTTACATGTCGTTAATAATCAAAATATCGCACCACTATTTGAAGAGCGTATCATGCCATTTAGTATTCATCTAGACAAAACTCGTGGTTTTATTTCTTATGATTTGAAGGATTCAGCGTTATTGCCAGAGGATGCGTTTTACGTGTTGTGTGAAGTGATCGAGCAAAGTAATCGTGTATTATCAGCGATTATTCCAGGCTTGACAATAAATATTAATGTGATTACAAAACAAACTATGGATAATGGCGAAAAAGGAATCCGTTTTGAATTTTTATCTAAGCGAGGAGAGCGCGAATTACCACTTCGGACAGAATCAGAAGGCATTTTGAAAATTATTTCTGTGCTCAGTGTGCTCATTGCTGTTTATAACAACCCAAATGCTTGTGTAGTAATTGATGAATTAGATTCTGGTGTTTTTGAATATTTGTTAGGCGAGTTGTTAACAGTGATTGATGAGGATGGAAAAGGGCAGCTTATTTTCACGTCTCATAATTTACGTGTGTTAGAGGTGCTTGCTATTAAAAACTTATGGTTTACAACAACGAATGAGGATCGTCGTTATATGCAGCTAAAGGGTATTAAAGAGGTAAATAATGCTCGAGATGTTTATTTACGTGCCATTCAGCTGGGTGGACAGGATGAAGAGGTTTATAAGGAAACGAAGATTTTTAAAATCAAACGTGCTTTTCGAAAAGCAGGTGTCCAGTATGACTAAAAAGGTTCTATTAATCATTGTAGAAGGGCAGACGGAGCAAATTGTATTAGAGGATTATCTAGATGAACATTTTGCAAATTCTACGATTCGTTTCGATGTACAAAGGGAGGATATTTTAACGAAGTGGGATGCTAATAAACGAGTACCTAATATTAAAAATAGTGTTGTACGAGTGATTCAGAGCTATTTGGAGAAGTATAAGTTTTTAGCGAAGGATTTAACCGCTGTCGTTCATATTACAGATGCAGATGGTTGCTTTATCGCCCCTGAATTTGTCAAGGTGAAGGAAGATATTGAAGAAAATTTATATTACTCAGAAGAGGCAATATTGGTGAAATCTGAGAAGCGTAAGGAACAAATCGAGCAACGTAATGAAATGAAGGCGAATAATGCTAAAATCCTTGTGGCGAATGATCATTTTAGCATTCAACGATTAAAAATACCGTATCAGCTATTTTATTTTTCTACAAACTTGGAGCATGTTCTATGGAATGAGCGTAATGAAGTAGCAACGGAAAAGGTGCAAAAAGCTGATGAATTTATGGAAAGTTTATCGAGCTCCATAGAAGAATATTTAACAGAATTTCTTCCAGTTAACTCAGAGCTTCCGTACAAAGAAAAGATGAAAATGAGCTGGTCATTTTTAATGGAGGGCTGTAATTCGTTACAGCGCGGAACGAATGTGCCCTTATTATTTGAAATGATTAAATCAGATGTACAATAAAATGCCCTCCGGTAGGTAATGCCTAAAACTGCTCGGGTATGGAGAAAAAGTGATCGGGTAACGCTCAAAACTGCTCGGGTATGGAGAAAAAGTGATCGGGTAACGCTCAAAACCGCTCGGGTGTGGAGAAAAAGTGATCGGGTAACGCCCAAAACCGCTCGGGTATGCCGAAAAAGTGATCAGGTACAGATGAGATCCTGGATCGAGCAAGTAGAGGAACGAAGGCTAAAAACATCACGTCCTGTGATAACGCCTTCGTGACCTCAAATGTTTTATCTGTGCGACAGCGACAACAAATGTTTTCTGTAGCGAAAGCGAAGCGGCAGCTACAAATTTTTTGTCTGTGCGAAAGAGTAGCGACAGCTACAAAGCGCCCAGTCGGAACGGAAATCAACCACTCGTTTTGCCGAGGAGCCCTACTTTATGTTTTTCAACAACGCGAAATGCCCTCCAATATTAGAATGGAGGGCATTGATAATTTAACAACAGGTGACGAAAATAATCTAGCAGTATTTCCCGTTTTTTATGCACATGAGTCTTTAGCGCATTTGCTCGTAGCTGCGAATATGTCCTAAAATAGCTGGATCTTTGATTTTTGTATCTTCACTTAACAGTAAAAGCTTTGACATGATTTCGGCTGTACGCGGATCGTCATCCACCATTGGTAAGAAAATGCGACCTCGGTGCTGAGATGGTACAGCGAGTATTGGAATCATTGAGCCGCCCACTTGATGGACAACTCCACTGCCTAAGTGCAATGAATAGCTTGCAAGTTTGCCTTCAATAAGTGCATGCTGCTTTTTCACGTCGACATTTGTTAGTTTTAATAGCTTCGCTAATTCCTCCACAATAACACTGCGCATGTCAATTGTAGAATGACTCGCTTCAGGGTCAACACCACCTACATGTGCAACACTCACAACGAGGTCAATATCTCGCATCACTTCAGAGAATATCGTTGCAGGAATGTCATCTAATACTAGGGCTTTACCTGTTAAACGATTATAGAAATAGACGCCTTCAATAGCTGGTGCTTCGATTTCTGCTGGCGTAAACCAATCTGCCTGCGCATACAAGGAAGCAACGATGTTTTCCTTGTAATACACTTTTCGTGGTCCTTCATCATAACTAATTTGCCAGCCGCGTGTTTTTAGGAGTGCAACCGTTTGAGAAGGATTCACTTGATGCCCCGCATAGCGTAATGATCTCTTTTGTTCCTTTTCATCTGCATTTATTACATACAGCTCGCGGAATATTTGCTTAAATGGCTGTTTTATTTTTTGCTCAAACATATAAGCTTGCCATTGTCGCCATTGTCCACTTTCAAGCAGGTGATACGGATGGGCAATCATTAATGTTGCTGTTGGAGCAAGAGATATTATTTCATCTGATAGTAGCTTGAGACCATCCTCGGTTAGCAATCCTAAATGTTCTTCATTTTTAAAGACGAGCTTTTGGAGAAGCGGAGCTAAAATCGGGTGCTCTAATAAATTAATCAGCTCTTCGGCAGAGAATTTAGTTTCATGCTCCATCGCCTGTTCAAGTGCTGGGCGTGCTCGTTTATATTGCATCTGCAATTCTTTTCTTGCCTCTTGTAATGCTAAAACTTGCTCCTGCTTTTTCAGTGCAGCAGGAATATTTTTTAGTCGTTTTCCATCTTTTTCAACGATAATCGTGACACTTGCATCTTCTTCAATTTGTAGCTGTGCAGTGATATGTTCGATTTGTTGTGCATCGAATAAATGCTTTATATCGGTAAAGGCTGCTAGCTCCATGCGCCATGTGAAGCGAGTTGTTTCGCCATCTCCTGCATTACGTGCTAAATTTTCGAGCGCGATGCTGGCTGCACGTGCTTCACTAGCACGACGCTGTGCGCCAAATTGTTTGCTTTCCTTTAAAAACTGTTGGATGAATTGATAGCGTGTTAGTGCATCCTTTTGATCCGATTTTTTCAGTGGAATCAGTCCGAGTGAGCGTAGTTTATCTTTATTGCGTTTATCGCGAATTTCTTCCATTAACGGTTTTGGGCTAAGCTTGCCTATTGCTGTATCTGCATAAAGCTGTGCTCGACGGTGGTTAGCTCCCTCCGACGCGTATTTTGCTGCATCATATACGAGCTTGAATCTTTTTGCACCAAGTGTTTGATACGCACTTTGGAACCAAGTTAAATCAAATGCACCGTCACGGAAATCTTCAGCAGTAATGCTTGAGAATAGGGCAATTTGATCTTTAGCAAAGTCCCATAAATAGTCGGTAGTATGGGCGATAAAGTACCATGCTGATTCTTTTAATCCTTCCCAGCCAATCACTTCACTAATAAGGTCTATCCAATGCTGGTTATACATCATTGCTTCAATTAGGCGTTCTTTTGAAATATCCGTTTTTTCCCACGCACTTTTTAAATGCTGTGCAGTTTCACCCTTTTTAGGATAGCAGTTTGTGAGTAGGCGAGAAAAAACAGCCTTTTTCGTTTCTGCTTGCCAACTATAGCCACGAGCAAGTTTTTCACCATCTAGTGCTTGTAAAATCTTGAAGAAACAATCAATACCCTCTATATAAGAAACTCTACTAGCGAGTTTCGTTACTGCTGTAGGAATATCACCACGCATAAGCTCTATTTCTAAAATGCGATCAATGGCTTGCTCACGAACAGCAAAGAGATTCGATAAGTCTTCAAATGACTCTTGATAACGCTTCGTTAATTTACTTGGTTCATCTAGTATTTCAGAGGCTAATGTATCTGTGAAGATGGTTTCAAATAAATGATCCTTAGTGAATAAGCCTGCATTAAAAGCATCTAAGTATTGGAATAGGTTTAGCTTGTATATAATTGGGCAATATTGCTCGTTCTGCCGCCTCTTTGTTAACTCTTCGTTAATGGCAAGCATTTTGACATATTCACCGTAAGTCGTATAGTCAGAGAAGCAAAGATGGACAAAAGCACTGATAACATCTAAATCTACCATAGTTGAAGTAGAGTTATAATAATAGTCCCTCTCTCGTACATCAAGCTTCCACTGCTCGGCAGATATTTGTGTTAAAAGCTGAAGCATAATACCGATCGCCTGTTCAAAAGCATTAAACTCTGGTGCATGCTGAGTTAGTAATGCGACGACCTCTTTATGAAGCGCCTGCTCTCCAGAAATAGTATCTAAATCTTGCGAAAGTACAGTGAAAATTCGTTCCACTATTCGCTGATACTTTAAGTTGCTAAACTTAGCAACACGTTCTTTTATTTCTGCATAATTAAAGAAGGGAGCGATTAAGGCTTGTGCTGCTTCGCTCAGTTCATGTGCCGCAGGATGTTCAGATAGATTGTTATAAAAGTTAAAATAAGCTAAATCCTCAGTACTGAATTTAGACGTCTTTATCCACTGGAGAATTTCATCTGGTATCGGATATACATCGAGACTTGCATTTCGATTATTTTCTGTTTTCGAAGCAACAATATTAAATGTTTGTCCTAATGTTGTTGTGATCGGCGTATCATCCCATCGATATGTTTCGTATTCATAGTGGGCATTCGCATCTAATAGTTGAATAAGTTGTTCAAGCTTTAACAAAAGCTTCTCTACATCATACTCAAAGAATTTTTCAAGTGGCATCGTTGCCTGCGTATATAAAGGAACAAGCTGCTGCCATGCTTCTACACCATTCATCTTTATATCAATATTAGTGATCTTGTCATATTGAATGGGAGGGTGTGGCGTATATAAACCAAAGCCATTTTCCTCGTTATATTCAGGAACATCACTTGTTAACAATTGATCTAACAGCACTTGCTCAGTCTTTGTTATTTTCGGTAGCAGATCACATAATACGGTAATTTGCTCGCTAGATAGGTGATGCTCTTTAGAGGCTTCCAACAACAACTCAAGCCCACCAAGTCGCTTCAACTGCTTTTTGTCCTGGATGAGTCGCTCGGAACTTTGCAATATTTTCTCTGGCGACTGTAGCTTTAAGAGTGAAATGGCTTCTTTACGAAGTGAGCCTGATTTATTTGCTAAAAGGTCCTCGATTTTTAAAATTTCCTCGTCTGTAGGTGTTAGTGATTGTATTTTGTTCAACGCAAGGGAACGATTAATGGAGCTACGATCTCGTAAAGCGCTAAATAGAAAATCGCGCTTTCCTTGCGTAGTATCAGTATCGTCAAGACAATAAATATTAAGAAGGCCTATTCTACTTGTAGGAGAGTAAGAATCCGCATTCGCAATAATACGTTGAAATAGCTCTTCATCTTGTGAATAGTGGGCTAAAATTATTTGTGTTGAAATTAAATCTTCTAACGACAAGTGTGCATAGATGAATGATAAAGGTTTTCCTGTTATTGTTATACCATCTTTCGTGACTTCGCTCTTTGCCCATTCAATCTGTTCAAATAGAGAGTATTCAATGCCATGTAGCTGGGTATTGTCCTGCATGAACTTATGTAAATCTTTAACCCAATCGTTATCTCTAGCATATTCACTATTAATATGTTTATTTGCATATAGGAAATTGCCCCAAGCAAATGTAAATAGCTCAATATCCTTCGTTGTTAAAATAAGATCCTTGACATACTGTGCTGTGAAGGAAGTTTTTCCTAGATTTTTTAAAAATGCAAGTGTTGTCAGCTGGATATGTTTTTCGCGTTTTAACAACTCTGGCAAAATAGTATTGAGCTTCGTGTAATCTTTTGTAGAAATTGCCCAAAGTGCCACGTAAATATCGATCGTTCTCGCGCTTCTCAGTAGCTCAATGGTGAACTGATCGTCTTCAATTGCTTGAATCGCTAATGCTAATACTTCCTCTGTTACTTTTTGATTTTCGAAGCTATTATAGCCAAGGCCCATCCATGTATCGACTGCGCGAATCACGGAGGAGAAGCGAGTGAGCTGATGCTCCTGAATAAGCTTCATAATGGTAAGCTGTGCATCTAATGTGCCATGGTCAATATTTTCTACAATGGCTTGGCGTAGCCCCTCTTGACGGGCAGCAGCAACTAATAGTTTACCAAGTGCCTCATGCATACGAGCATTTGTTGATTTGAAAATACCTCTTATCAGTGGATAGCCAAAAAAGCTACCCTGATGCTCATCAAATAATATATTTTCAACCGCTTCTTCAATCACAGGGTTTTGTAATGACAGTTCTTCAGCGAGCATTTGTTCAAAAACAGTAAAATGCATTACTTTCGTATTCTCATTTTTAATGACAAAGGAGCTATAGTTAGGGTATGTACCATGCTCAAATTGACTGTGATTCATTAGTAATTCCTGTAGATTTATTTCCTCAAATGTCAGCATTTCTTCAATCAATTGTAAGCATTGAAAAAGGTGGTCCTGTACGGGTTGTGCGGAACGAAATGATCTACGCATAATGCCAGTCTGAAACATTGTTGTATCATAACGTAATGCTAGTTTTTTAATAGTTAGTGCACGTTCTTGTGACGAAAATAGTGTCAGTACATCGAAAAGAGGTCCAGTAAATAACTCCTCAAGCGTTGTGATCTTCAAATCAGCAATATGCTGCTCAATACCATAATCACGTGTATCCATAAATTGAAGTAATGCTGTAGCTATTGGTTGAATGGCTGTTGGTGCAGTATCTAATTTGCTTTGAAATTGTTTTTTTTCATCATGTGATAATGTCATGGAAATCGCTCCTTACCAAATGCGTCCTGCTAGCATTGTTAGTTTAATAAATGTAAAAACATCATCTTCTCGTATTGTTAATGGTGTAGTAAGTGAATTTAGCTGCTCCTCGTTTTGTAGAACTAAGAAAAGCTCATCTTCAAAGGCTAGAAGAACGGTGGATATTGCTTGATCTACTGACTGCGCAGCGGAATTTTTTTTCTCTCCAAAATGTACTTTGCCATGTTGCGCTGCATCCTCTAGCTGCTGATCAGTTATATAAATATGAAGCAGTGTATCCACTACCTTGTCGTTATAATGATGAACCTCTTGTGTGACAAGTTGGATAAACAAATCTTTCAAAGTATGGACAGGCTCTTCAATAGTGAATGGAATTTTTTTAAGTTTACGTAATTTTTTGCCGATTATTTTTTGTTGGTAAAATAAGCGCAAACTAACACCTCCTTACAATAATTACATTATACAAGAGAGTGAACAGTGAAAAGAATGAGGCATTTTACGCTAGTTGTATAAAAAAAATCGGGAAAAGTGTAACAAATAAATCGTTGCGACGACTTATTTGTGAGTGTAGAAAGTGGGGTGAAGTTTTGCATAAAGATATACTAAAAATAGAACATTTGTACGATTCCTATCATCGTGATGTGTATCATTTTGCGCTTTATTATACAAATAGCAAGCAAGAGGCAGAAGATATTACGCAAGAAACGTTTTTCAAGGTGATGAAGCAGTTGGGTAATTTAAAGGACAAGGATAAAGTAAAAACTTGGATTTTATCAATTGCACGAAATACAGCAGTAGACATACATAGAAAGCAGAAAATAAAGCGTATTTTAACAGAAAAGCTTAACTGGCAGCCAGTATTGCAGGAAGTTCCTAAGCCTCAAGAAATTGTAGAACAACATGAACAATGGCAAACAGTACAAGAGGCGTTAATGACGTTAAAATCACATGATCGAACAATCATTATTTGCAGGATGTTAAAAGACTACACAATTCAAGAAACAGCTACGATTTTGGATATTTCGGAAGTTAAGGTACGTGTTGATTTTCACCGAGCGATGGCAAGGCTTCGAAAAAAAGTAGGGAGGGATGATTGATGGAAGAACGTGATGACGAGTTATTTGACGCACTAAAAAAACGCCCTGATAAAGATCCGGATATAGATTTTTCAAATCAATTGCGTAGAGAGCTACAAAAGAGTCATATAAAGAAAACAAAATGGTTTACTGTTGCAACGATATTAACCATTCCTGTAACATTGGCCGCTCTTCTATTTGTCTTCGTGATTGGTGCAGGGCAATCGTTCGAACTGAATAATGCAGCACAGTTATCCATCAATCAGGAGAAAAATCTTACAAATATACTGTGCATTTTTCTAATGTCGACGCTCTCATTGTTTATATTGTTCGTTTATTTCAAGGGGCTTACGAGAGGAAAACTTGTCTACATGACGTTCGCATTGTCTTTCTTGGCATGGGTTGGGAACTTAGTATTTGCAGAGAATCAAAACGTGGATGAATCTATTATGAAACCAAGCTATAGCGAATCCTACGATTATACGATTAAGCAATATAATATAGATGAGATTCAACAAGAGCACGATCATTACTTTGTTAAAACAATTGAGAGGGGCAAAAAATAATGAAAAATCCTTATGATTATTTATTTAATGGAGTGGGTTTTGTTTTTATAGATTTATTGTTTTTGGGAAAAGCTGATACTGATATATTGCCAGATTTTATTGGCTACCTATTTTTTGCATACGGTATTCACCTGTTGCCGTCTTTTCATAATTTAAAGCGTTGGTCGAAAAACTTTGCCATTATATTAGTAGTATTATCATTTTTTGTGGAGCTAGATCGATGGCTAGGCTATAGGATACTAGGAGACATTGGGGTACAGTTTATGCAATTTTTATTCATCGTCTTTATGTATGTTGTTTTCCAATTATTATTGCACATTCATAAAAATAAACCTTTAGAAGCTAAAACATTTAGAACATACCAGAAATTTATGGCATTTATGCTGTGCGGCTTTGTGATACAGTCATTTTCAATAAATGTTAATGCAAGTATGCGAGAAAATGTTCATTTTATAGGTTCTGTCCTACAGTTGCTTGCTTTTTTATTTTTTTTATTTTATTTTCGAGCGTGTCATAAATACTATAAGAAAACCAAGGTCCATTCGCTGGAATAAGCGATGAATCTTTTTTTGTTTCAGGTAATCTGTTCTTACTGAGCACTGACATCTTTTCCTTTCCTAATTCATAGGCTTTATAGGTGTGATTTTATCAAGCTAGAAGGAAGGAGGTACTGCCATTCAAATACATGTTGTACGGGCAGGGGAGTCCGTCTGGGGGATTGCGCAGGCTTATGGGACAACAGTTCAAAGTATTGTAGATGCCAATCAAATTCCTGAACCAAATCGATTAGTTATAGGGCAAGCTCTTGTGATTCCAATTGTCGGAAGTTTTTATTATGTACAGTCAGGAGATAGTCTATATTCAATCGGTCAACGCTTTGGCATTAATTATTTAACACTTGCTCAGGTGAACAATATTAGTCCGAGTCAACCTTTATCGATTGGTATGCGACTTTATATTCCACCTCAACCAAAAACAAGAGCTGAAACATTGGCATATTTAGAGCCGAGAGGGACATCTGTTAGTGAACCATTATTGAGTCAGGCAAGAGAAGCGGGTCCTTTTTTAACTTATCTTGCTTTATTTAGCTATGAGGCGAGACGAGATGGAACGCTTAAGAGACCGCCGAGTCAAGGTGTGCCGCAAATTGCTAAAGATACAGGAGCTTCTCTAGCGATGGTTGTCTCGAATTTGGAGGATTTTACTTTTAGTGGTGATTTAGCAAGAGATATTTTTCAAAGTACAGCAGTACAGGATTTGCTCTTTGATAATATTCTTGAAGAGGCAAAGAGGTTAGGAAACGTTAGAGATATTCATTTCGATTTTGAGCATTTGCCGGGCGATCAACGACAAGCGTATAACAATTTTTTAAGGAGAGCCGTGAATCGATTCCATCCACAGGGGTATACAGTATCGACAGCGCTAGCTCCAAAAACAAGTGCAAGTGAGAGAGGCCCGTGGACTGAGGCCCATGATTATAAAGCCCATGGAGAAATAGTGGATTTTGTTATGTTAATGACGTATGAATGGGGGTATTCTGCAGGGCCTCCTATGGCAGTGTCGCCACTTCCAGAGGTAGAGGCAGTTGTAAAATATGCAGTAAGTGAGATACCTCGGGACAAAATTTTACTTGGACAAAATTTATATGGCTATGACTGGACACTGCCTTTTGTACAAGGGGGACCATATGCAAAAGCAGTTAGTCCACAAGCAGCTATCGAGCTTGCTAAGAAATACAATGCAGCCATTCAGTATGATTTGAGGTCTCAAGCACCTTTCTTTGAATACTATGATGAACAAGGGAGAGCGCATGTAGTGTGGTTTGAGGATGCAAGATCCATTCAGGCAAAGTTCGATTTAATCAAACAGTATAAACTTCGAGGAATAGGCTATTGGAAGTTAGGTCTACCATTCCCGCAAAATTGGTTATTAATCGGGTCCAATTTCGATGTAGTGAAGAAATAAGGATCGTTAGGAGCAATAAAAATGGCTCTAAGAAGGAATAATTCGAAAATATCATTTCCATTTTTGGTAATGTATATTATAATTATGGCAAATAGTATTCTAGGAGGGATTTTTTGGTAAACTTTAAAAAGTTAGGTATCATCCTAACATCTACTGCATTTTCTGTCGGTGTACTTTCACCAATGGCACAGGCTTCTGCAAATGTAAAGGAATCTCCAGAAAGAATTGCAATTCAAGTAGATTCAACAGAAACTAAAGTCACAAAAAGTATGCTTATTAAGCAACTGAATACATTATTTCCAGGTAAATTCAATTTTGTAACAGAGAATGATTTCGATATGGGACAAGGGCATTACTATAATGATGATAAAACGGTACGTTATGAATTAGGCTTCCATAAGAAAGTCGATGGCAAAGACGTTTACGGTGGTTTTACTTTTAAAGGCGACGCTTTAGAATTAGAAAACTTCCACTATCAACCTGCCAATGTAGCGGATGCAATTTATCCTGCTAAATATTCAAAGGCTGACGCAAAAAAAGTTGCCGACGACTTCCTAAAGAAAATGCCTAATACTGCCAATTACAAGCTTCGTGAAGATGTAGTGAATGATGATTTTGGTTTCAGTAGACCGATATCAGAACCAATTTCGTATTCATTCTCATATTCGCCAACTCATAATGGTGTGCCATTTAGTGATGAGAGTATGTATATTGAAGTTCTAGCAAATGGTGAAGTTGTGGGTATGTATCGTAATACTGAGTCAACTAGTAAAGCGACATTTGACAGCTTAGAACAGAAAAAGAATGAGACAGATGTACTTGCACAGATTCGTGAAAACTTGTCAGTAGAGTTACGTTATTTAGTTGACTATAACCACCAATCAGGTGAAGCAATTGCTAAGCTTGTATACATGCCGACTAACTTCATGGGTGTAAATGCATTAAATGGGCAGTGGCAAACAATGAATGGTTTCACTTCACAGGTACCAAAGACAAAAGGTCTGGAAAAACTTTCAGCACAACCACTTGAGCCAAGAAAGAAAAATATGACATTAGCTGAAGTTGAAGAGTTAGTAAAGTCTCTCTTAAAAGTTGATTCAGACAAAGTAAAAGTGCGAATTGAATCGATTGATGAAAGAGAAAATGAAAATGGCGAGTCAATTTATTCAGTACATTACATGTATGATTATGGAAATCATGGCTCAGGAACAACAATTGAAGTGAACAAAGCAACAGGTGAGATTATAAACTTCTGGGATATAGGTGATGAATCCTTGGAGGCGAATGATAAAGTAGAGCCAATCTCAAAAGATGCTGCGTTAGCAAAGGCAATAGGCTACTTAAAAGAGTTGGCTCCGTCATATATTCATAACTATTCAAAACCACTTGAAGATCCAACATATGATAAGTATAGTAAGCAATATTACTTCTCGTTCCCACGTATTGTTAATGGCATTGCTGTAATGGGGGATGAAATTTCTGTTGGTATCAGTGCAGATGGGAAGTTAAGTGGTTTACATGTTAATAATCAAAAGATTGATAATTGGCCGTCTGTAAATAAGGCTATTTCTGCTGATAAAGCAAAAGCAATGTTCAGTGATGGGCTAAAACTAAATCTGCAGTATTCAAAACAGGATGGAGAGGGTAATAACCACTATAATTTAGTATACTCTCCAGTTTATAATGGAATCCTATTCAATAATATTGATGCAACAACTGGCGAATGGCTACTGAAAGCGGATGATTCTAAAGAAAAACCAGCTATTTCACATCCAACAGCTGGGGAAGAGTTAACTTATTTATATCGTCAAAATGTGTTAGATGTTAAAGACCCAGCTAACTTTAATGCTGATGCAGCTGTAACAAAGGGAGAAGCTTTGAAAATTTTAGTTAAATCATTATCATATGGATATTCTGATTTTGGTCCTTATGGTGGGAACAACGATAAGCAATCCTTCAACAATATTGATAAAAAGCATCCATTATATGGAACTGTTGAACAAGCTGTAAGAATGGGTATTTTACAACCGGCTGATAAATTTGAAGTTGATGCAACATTGACTCGTCAAGAGCTGGCACAATGGTTAGTACGTGTACTAGATTTGGAAAAAGCAGCAAAACATAGTGACATTTACAAATTAAACTTCACTGATGCAGGCACAATTGATTCAGCGCATGCAGGCTATGTTGCTTTAGTAAGCGCAATGGGACTAATGGATGCACAGCAAAATAAATTTAACGCTACTGAGAAAGTGACATATGCAGATTTAGCTGTCTCAACAGTTCGTGTAGCAAAAGCTGTTAATGAAAATAACAGCAATCGCAATTACTGGTAATCGAACATGAAAAGGGTATCTCCTAATAGTTGGGGATACTCTTTTTCGTTTGTAGGCGATTTTGGTGGGAAGATGAGAATAAAATTATTGTTAGCCGTTTTGTTAATGATCGTAATACTTTATGGGTGTAATAAGGAAAAAGTACAAAATGTCCCTGCCGATGCTTCAACTGAACAACGGCCAGTTAACACAATAATTAGTTTGCTGGCTCTTTTAATTTTGCTAAGTGTTATCGTCTTTGCAGAGGCACGAATAAATGAGCAACATTGTACTTTAGGAGATTACAGCAAAACAAAAAGATTGCTGTTAAGAAGTCTATATGATATCATTATCTCGAATTAAAGATAATTTAATTCGAAGTAAATGAGATGAGGGAGTCGGATGAAGGAAGACAATCGTAATTTAAAAGCTTTTACGGTCTTGTTCCGGGCGTATCAATCGATTCAGGATGCAACAAAGAAAGATTTACTTCAATATGATTTAAATCAAACCGAATTTTCGGTACTTGAGTTTTTGTACCACCATGGTGAGCAACCAATTCAAATGATTGGAAAGAGAATATTAATAGCAAGCAGTAGTATTACATATGTTATTGATAAGCTCGAACAAAAAGGCTTCGTGTATCGACATGCTTGCCCGAATGATCGTCGTGTCACATATGTTTTATTAACATCTGAAGGAAAGACTTTAATGGAAGAGATATTTCCAAAGCATGAACAAAAAATTAACGATATTTTTGCAGTATTAGATCAACAGGAGATGGAGACAATGATTCTGTCTTTGAAAAAGGTTGGCTTGAATGCAATAAAAAAATAAAAATTTTTACGTAAATATCTCGAATTCGAGATAAATAGGAGGGAATATAGAATGAATCATTTAAAAGGAATTCACCACGTTACTGCTATTACAAGTAGTGCGGAAGAGAATTATAAATTTTTTACTTATGTGTTAGGAATGCGATTAGTGAAAAAAACGGTTAATCAGGATGATATCCAAACATATCATTTATTCTTTGCAGATGATAAAGGAAGTGCTGGTACAGATATGACTTTCTTTGACTTCCCGAACATTCAAAAAGGTATACATGGAACAAATGAAATATCAAAAACATCATTCCGAGTTCCAACAGATGTAGCATTGGACTATTGGATAAAACGCTTTAATCGATTAAATGTTAAACATACAGGTATTAAAGAGCAGTTTGGCAAGAAAACTTTATCTTTCGTTGATTTTGATGATCAGCAATATCAACTTATCTCTGATGAAAATAATACAGGTATTGCATCAGGTACGCCATGGCAGGATGGACCGATACCACTTGAATATGCGATTACAGGATTAGGCCCGGTTTTTGTTAGAGTGGCTAACTTTAAACATTTCAAAGAGGTGCTAGAGAAAGTGATGCTCTTTACAGAAATTGCGGAGGAAGGGGATTTCCATCTATTTGAGGTTGGTGAAGGCGGAAATGGTGCACAAATGGTTGTAGAATTTAACACAGTTTTACCAGTAGCCCGTCAAGGCTTCGGTACAGTACATCATGCAGCGTTCCGTGTAGAGAATCGGGCTGTATTAGATGAATGGACTGAACGATTTGAAGGCTTTGGCTTCCATACTTCTGGTTATGTAAATCGTCATTTCTTTGAATCACTTTATGCACGAGTAGCACCACAAATTTTATTCGAGCTAGCAACTGATGGCCCAGGGTTTATGGGAGATGAGCCTTATGAAACTTTAGGTGAAAAATTATCGTTGCCACCATTTTTAGAGCCAAAGCGTGCACAAATCGAAGAGCTTGTTCGCCCTATTGACACTGTAAGAAGTACGATTACGTTCGATAAAGAAAATGAGTAATACTTTTTTTGCCATGTTTGCAGTGAAACACGATACACTGATGAATGGCAATTACATACTCTTAACAGCTACATGATTTTGACTTTTTTTAAGAAAGAGGGTTAGATAGGTGGAATTTTCAAAGCTAATAGATAAGCGCCGTTCTGCAAATAATTTTATAGAGGGCATCAAAATGACAGAAGAAGATATACGCCCCATTTTGGAGGATGTAAAGCTTGCTCCGTCAGCCTTTAATTTACAGCATACGAATTACATCATTGTCTTGGATGAAGAAATGAAAGAAAAAATAAGAGAAGCAGCTAATGGGCAATATAAAGTGCATTCAGCTTCAGGGGTCATCCTTGTCTTAGGGGATAAGGAAGCCTATAAAAATACAGCTAACCTTAGTCAAGGGATGGTAGACTTAGGCATTATTACTGCTTGTGAGTTAGATAATCTTGTTGATGAAAATACAAAATTTTATGAAGAACGTGGCAAGGAATTCATGAAGGAAGAAGCGATTCGTAACGCTTCACTTTCAGCTATGCTATTTATGCTAGCAGCCAAAAATCGTGGATGGGATACATGCCCAATGATCGGCTTTGATCAGCAACAAATGAGAGCTCTTTTTAATGTGCCAGAAACACATGAAATAGCACTAATGATGACAATAGGTAAGGAAAAAGAAAGCAGTCGCCGCTTACGAGGTTATCGTAAACCGGTTGAGGAATTTGCTACCTATTATTAGGGTAGTATAAAATAGAATTGTTTATAAATAATAAAGTTAATGTATGTTTAGGAGGAAGCATTTATGAAAGTAGTAGCAATCGTAGGTAGTATCCGCAAAGAGTCTTATAATATGCAATTAGCAAAATTTATTCAAAAACGTTATACAGAGAAATTTGATCTTGAAATAGTAAGCTTAAAAGATCTACCAATGTATAACCAAGATATCGAAAATGAAGCACCACAAACAGTACTTGATTTTAAAGCAAAAGTTAAAGCGGCAGATGCAGTTCTTTGGGTAACACCAGAATATAATGGTACTGTGCCAGGTGTTATGGTTAACGCTATTGATTGGTTATCTCGTGTGGACAAAGTAATGATTGGCAAGCCATCGTTCATGATGGGGGCATCAATGGGTAACTTAGGTACGGTTAAAGCACAATTACATTTACGAGATATTTTATTCTCACCTGGTGTTAATTCACCATTACTTAGTGGTAATGACGTTTATATTGGAGCTGTGCACACTAAATTTGATGAAGAAGGCAATTTAACAGATGAGAGTACTGTTAAATTCCTTGATGTAGTTATTGATAACTTCTTAAACTGGATGAAAAAATAAAGAGGCTAGGACATAACTGGTCAAAACCTTAAAAAGCGCGAGAAATCAATTGTAGAAACGTTGATTTCTTGCGCTTTTCTGATGTGAAATATTGTAATTTTGCTTCAGAAATATACTTATGTCCCAACCTCTTAGTATTGATAAAAAAATGTGTGAATGTTGAGCCGCTTTACATGAGGGTGATTACCGTTCTAGGCTACCCGTTTTCCTGTGAGTGAGCGTCAAGTAGCTTCAGCCGGAACGGAAATCAACCTCTCGCTTTATAAGATTTATTTCTGCATGAAATCTTCATATATTAACGTTATACTTTTATGAAATCCTATATTGGTGGTTAGAGGATGAAAAAACTTTCACTTAAGCTTGGAATAATCTTTTTTAGCACATTATTTTGTATTGAAACATTTATGATGCTTTTCTTACATGCGTCTTTGACCAATTCTAGAGTTGAAGAGGAATTAAAGAGCTTGCAGGCAAGGGGAAATTCACATCGAACAATATTAGAGCAAAATTTCGATAAGGAAACATTAGCTCACGTAGTATTAATGGAATCAAAAGAAAATACGGATGTTGTTATTACAGATAAGGCTGGAAAACTATTAGTTGCTTCACAGCTACACCCTGAAATAAGAGCTTATATAAAGAAGCTTGAGGATAACATTCCTTATAATGGAAAGGTATTGCAGGATAATTGGCAGGAGAAGAAATATATTGCAACAATTAGTCCTATCCAAAAACAGCAAACGACAATTGGATATGTTTTTATGTTTCAAAATACAGATTCTATCCATGCATTAATGGAACGCTTAAATAAGCATTTTCTAATTGTTGGTATTATTTCAGGATTGGTGACCATTGCAGTCATTATTGTTCTGTCTAGAAAGCTCGCCTATCCATTAGTTCAAATGAAAGAAGCTACTTTGAAAATGAGTAAAGGGGATTTTACGGTGGCCCTTTCTACTAATGGTAAAGATGAATTAAGCGATCTTTCTAATGCAATACAGCTTTTATCAGATGATTTACAACATTTAAGAGAAGAGAGAAAGGAATTTTTATCAAGTATTGCCCATGAGCTTAGAACACCATTAACGTTTATAAAAGGGTATACAGACATACTTTATAAACGTGATTTGACGGAGCAAGATCGCCAAAAATATTTAAGCATTATTATAGAAGAAACAAATCGACTTTCTCGTTTAATAAAAGACTTATTTGATTTAGCAAAAATGGATGAAAATTCTTTTGTTATTGACAAGGAATATCTTCATTTGGATGAGTTTTTGGTTAATATTGAAGCCAAGCTGAGCCCTGCTTTTCAGGAAAAACAAATAGATTTTTTTGTTCAATGTGAAGAGGGATTAACATTAATGGCTGATTCGGCAAGACTTGAGCAAATTATTTTAAATCTTTTAAATAACGCATTAACGTATTGTTCCTCAGGAGATTCGACTTCCGTAATTGTGAAAAGACACAGTAACTTGTTAAAAATTATTATAAAAGATACTGGGAAAGGGATTCCGAAGAAGGATTTACCTTATATTTTTGAACGCTTTTATAGGGTAGAAAAATCTCGTACACGTGCGCATGGAGGTTCAGGATTAGGCCTCGCTATTGTCAAAGAGCTTGTACATGCACAAGGAGGAGAAGTAACCGTTTTTAGTGAGGAAAACAAAGGGACTACTTTTGAATTACTGTTTAAGGAGTAGGAACGAATGAAAACATTATTACTAATTGACGATGAATCAAGGATGCTAGATTTACTATCTCTTTACTTAGAGCCTACGTTTCATTGTATAGCAATGACATCGATTAGAAATGCTCTAGTGTATTTAGAGGAAAATCATATAGACTTAGTGCTGTTAGATATTATGATGCCAGAGATGGATGGCTGGCAAGCTTGTCAGGAAATAAGGAAGTTTTCGGATATACCAGTGATTATGCTAACAGCAAAAGGGGAGCAGGCTGATATCATAAAAGGGTTAAATATTGGGGCAGACGACTATATTTTAAAGCCTTTCGATGAAGAAGAATTACTAGCTCGTATAAATGCTGTATTAAGAAGAACGAAAGTCGAAGAAAAAGTTATTTTCTTTGAAGGGCTACGTTTAAATAAAGAATCCTTTGAATTATATTTTCAACAAGAGGCTATTCCTTTAACGCCGAAAGAATTTGCAATGTTAGCGTTATTTCTTGATTATCAAAATAAAGTTTTCTCAAGAGAACATCTCATTAATACAGTCTGGGGTTATAACGTATCAATTGAAGATCGAACTATTGATTCACATGTCCGTAATTTACGAGAAAAATTACGAAAAAGTGGTTTTCCAGCTGATGAGTACTTACAAACAGTTTGGGGAATCGGCTATAAATGGCATAAGTCAGCTGATCGAAAGCCTTTAGAAGCTAGAAATAACAACCTCTGACGGAAGAATTCCCGCAGAGGTTGAATTTTTATTTTTTTGTTGCTAGCTCTTCTTCCGTAACCCATTTATGGTTTTTCACTGCTTCACCTGTAGTTGTAGACGTATAATCAATCATATAAACGGTTGTTTGTAGTGCCTCATCTATATGGACAGTCGCATTTTCCATGCCTTCCATATGAGATGCATTCGTTTTGATTTCTGTACCAGGAGCCAATGGAGCTTCACCTGAATCTATCAATTCCTCATGAATAACCCACTTATGATTATCTACGCGATTTCCACCTGTAGTTGGCTCATAGGAGACAATGTAGGCTGTCGTATCATAAGCCCCAACAATCGTTGCTTCTGCGCCTTTCATACCTGCCATATGACCATCCGTAATAATGGCGGTGCTTCCAACAGGAAACTTTGGTTTTTCAGCATTTTTCAAAGTTGTTGGTACTTCACTAGAGCTTGAATGGTTCATCATAGAATGATCCATCTCAGTGCTCTGCTCAGTTTCGGTGTTATTTTTTGAATTGGTTTCCGGCTTAGTTGAACTGGCAGAGCAAGCTGATAATGTTAGTAAAGCTAATGCTGTCAGTATGCCAATAAGCCATTGTCTTTTTAATATCATGTTAATTTCCTCCTCCTTATTTGCCCTTAATGTAGCAAATAAATGTGCAGAAATTGTGGATAGCAGTCTTACAAGAAAAAAAACCCTCTTTAGCATCAAACTAAAGAAGGGTTTCTGTTATTTAACAGGAATTATTTTCAATACTTTTTGTAGGCGGTAGGCAAAAATACCGGCAAATATAGCTAAAATAATATCCTTTGGTAATGGAGGCATCATCCAAAGCCATGCCATCTTATAAGAAAAAGCATCTGGAGCACTAGCCCATAGCTTATAGGCGAAATACATCCAATTCGTTCCAAGTAAATAATTAATGGCAGTTGCAATTAAAGCAGCAATTACATAGCTTTTTTTCGTTCCGCTGCGCTCTACAATAAGCCCTGCAACATATGCAGCTAATATAAAAGTGACAATAAAACCGAATGTAGGACTTAAGATTTGTCCAAAGCCACCACTGAAACGTGCAAATACAGGTGCGCCTGCTAAACCGATGCACATATAAACAGTACAAGCGAGTGCACCTTTTCTACTACCAAGAATCAGTCCTGCTAATATAGCAAAAAATGTTTGCAGCGTAATTGGTACGCCACCAACAACCATAAAAGGTACAAAGGAAGTAATATTAGCGCCAATCATCATCAATGTTGAAAATAGTCCAATATAAGCAATATCTACTGTTCTTAATTTGTGATGCGAGTGTTCCGCTACTGTTGTCATTATTTCACCCCTAATAAGTAATGTTGATAATAATAGTGTAAGAAAATAAAGTTTTTGTGTCAACTTGATTATTTTATTCAGTTAACACAAAAATAATTATCCTTCTTATTTGGATGAATAATTCTAGTAATAGACGAACTATTAAAATATATGATAGAATCGTCATAATTTTAAAATATATATGATGCTAATGGTGTGACATCTTGTAAATGTGTCACTTAAAAGGGAAGTTGGTGCAAATCCGACGCTGTCCCGCAACTGTAACGAGGAGTTCTATGATGATTTAGCCACTGTTCTAGAATGGGAAGGCAATCATAGTACATTGATTCGAAGCCAGGAGACCTGCCAATTAGCGAATACCTGTAATGCCCACGAGGATGAAAGCGATTACGGACAATAGAAGGAAATCTTTCTTACTTTGTTTAATCTCGGGTATTTCTATGCGTATTTAGCATGGAATACCCTTTTTTATTGCTTCGTACCTATTATTTTTGATTAGGAGTTAATAAACAGATGAATAAAAAATTTATACTACTCTCAATGACTCTTCTTCTAGTTCTACTCATTTCAATGACAATTGCTATAATGGTTGGATCGGTTTCTGTTACGCCACAATATGTATGGAAGGTCATCCTTTCAAAAATCCCACTTATACAAAATGGAATAGAACAAGATTGGAGTCGCTCACAGGAAATTATCATTTGGCAAATCCGAGCTCCACGTGTATTGCTCGCTGCTATCGTTGGAGCAGGATTGGCAATTGCAGGAGCAGCTATTCAGGCACTTGTTCGTAATTCAATTGCTGAACCATATATTTTAGGGATTTCTTCTGGTGCAACGGTTGGTGCTACAGCTGTCATCATTTTAGGTGCTTTTTCATTTCTTGGTGTTTATGCTCTTTCCGTATCTGCATTTATCGGTTCTCTCACAGCGATGGCGTTAGTTTTCTTCTTAGCGCGTGTTGGCGGTAGAGTTTCTGTCTTTCGACTTTTACTTTCAGGGATGGCGGTGTCGTTTATTTTATCTGCTATTTCAAATTTTATATTAATGATGTCGAAGCAAGAGGGCGGAATGAAGGCAGTCATGTTTTGGATGCTAGGAAGCTTAGCTGGTGCAAAGTGGAGTAATGTTTTAATTCCTACAGTTATTTTTATTGTGGTGTTTGCCTTGTTATGGCTCCACTATCGAAGTTTAAATTTATTACTTCTTGGAGATGAAGCAGCTGTCACTTTAGGGGTTAATTTACAACAGTTTCGAGTTCAACTTATCTTATTAGTTTCATTATTAACGGGTGTTCTTGTCGCAGTCAGTGGTTCAATCGGATTTGTTGGCTTAATCATTCCACATATTGTACGGCTAATTGTAGGTTCAAACCATAAATATGTCATACCGATTAGTGCTTTATTAGGGGGGATTTTCTTAGTTTGGGCAGATGCACTTGCCCGAATTTTAATTGCTCCTGAAGAAATGCCAATTGGAATTATCACGGCTTTTTGTGGTGGGCCATTTTTCATTTGGCTGCTACGTCGTAACAATTATTCTTTCGGTGAAGGGGATTGAAAATTATGACATTAGAAGCGAAACAAGTATCTTTCTCCATTTCTGATGAACGCATATTACATGAAGTAAGTGTTCAAATAAAGGAAAAGCAATTCGTTGGGCTGATTGGTCCTAATGGTAGTGGGAAGTCAACGCTACTAAAGAATATGTATCGTTTATTAAAACCAGAAAGTGGAACAGTCTTATTAAATGAACAGGATATTTTAAAGCAATCGAGTAAAAGTATTGCGAAAAATTTAGCAGTTGTGAGCCAAGAAACACCGGTCTTATTCGACTTTACCGTACATGATTTAGTAAGTATGGGGAGAACACCCCATAAAAAACTATTCGAGCTTGATCAACAACAAGATTTTCAAATTGTAAAAAGTGCACTTGATCAAACAGGGATTGCTCATTTAGAGAAACGTAGCTTTAGCTCTCTTTCGGGGGGAGAAAAAAAGCGTGTGATGGTTGCCCGTGCTCTCGCTCAGCAAGCACAGATGCTTATTTTAGATGAGCCAACAAATCATCTAGATATTCAGCATCAATTGCAGCTAATGGATCTAATTCAAACCCTACATTTAACAGTTGTTGCTGCCATACATGATTTAAACATTGCAGCTATGTATTGCGATCAAATTTATGTTTTACAGCAAGGTCGAATTGTTTGTTTTGGAACACCAGAAGAAGTACTTACGCCACAATTATTACAGGATGTATTTGGTGTTTATGCTGATATTCAAATACATCCACTTACAGGGAAGCCTTATTTAACGTATGTCTCTGAGCAATTTACGAAGAAAGCTTTAAAAACTACATAAATAAAGTATGGTTCTTCGGCAAAAGGAGGGGTTGATCTCCGTTCCGGCTGGGCGCTTTTTTACGAATAGCCTGGGACGGAAATCACCCTTATTTAAAGCGCCACAAAATTTACAAAGATCTTCTTGACCATTTTGTTTTTCAACAATAACAGATACACCTGCTATTTATGGATAGGACAACTGTTAATAGAAGAAAGAGCTTCATTTTCTTCGTGTATACTTATATCCTTTTTGGGGAATTGTATACGTGAAAGGAATTGATGAAAGTGGAAGAGATAAAGTTTGCACAATTAGATCAGCAACAGCTTGAAAAAATTAATGAGCTAGAGAAGACAATTGGCGTGACAATAGTGGCGTATGATTCTTCGACAATGCCATCACAGGGCTCAGGTGCTTATGAATCAAATAATAGTACTCACAGCAATCATCCATCATAATTAAGAGTGAAACGCCTTGCAGCAATGTGAGGTTTTTTTATTTCATTGAAAATAATAGAGGTGTTTACAATGATGCAAAATTTATATGCAGATTTACATATTCATATTGGACGTACTTTAAGTGGACGCGCTGTCAAAATTACTGGCAGTAAATCGTTAACGTTAACAAAAATTCTCGAGACTTCTAGTGCAAGAAAGGGACTAGATATTATTGGAATTATTGATTGCCATTCACCAGAGGTTATGGATGAAATGTCAGAAATGATTGAACGGGGTGAACTGAAGGAGCTAGAACAGGGAGGGCTTCGTTATAAAGACACAACCCTTATCCCAGGCACTGAAATTGAGATTTATGATTGTCATTGCCTTGGACCAATCCACGTACTTGCCTATTTTCCAACACTTTTACTTATGAGGGAATTTTCAAATTGGATGTCTTATCATATGAAAAATATTCATTTAAGCTCACAGCGTATCTATTGTGATGGTCGAACATTGCAGCAAAAGGTTCGTGAGTTAGGAGGGCTGTTTATTCCTGCGCATGTTTTTACACCGTTTAAAAGTTTGTTTGGTAAAGGTGTGCATCGTAGTTTAACAGAAGTATTTGACCCGCAACTTATAGATGCGATTGAGCTAGGTTTAAGTTCTGATACCGCTATGGTGAGTAACATCAGAGAGCTTCAAGCATACACATTTGTCAGCAATTCTGATGCACATTCGCTTGGGAAAATTGCACGTGAGTATCAAAAATTAAGACTATCTGATGCCAATTTTACAGAGCTACAAATGGCGCTACATGAACAGCAAGGGCGCGCTGTAACAGCCAATTATGGCTTAAATCCTTTGCTGGGCAAATATCATCAGACTGTCTGTGCAAAATGTGGTGAACAGCTTAGCAATATGGCAACAATCTGTACTAACTGTGAAAGTATCCAAATTATTAAGGGAGTTTCTTTACGTATTATGGAGCTATCAGAGCAGCTGACGGATAAACGTGTTCGACCACCGTATATTCACCAAGTACCACTAGATTTTATTCCAGGTTTAGGACCGAAAATGATGGAAAGATTGCTACAAGCATTTGGTACAGAGATGAACATCTTGCATCGAGTCTCACTAGAACAGCTTGAACAAATTGTACCACATAAGATTGCTAAGATGATCGATTTAGCAAGAACAGGACAATTGGCAATTGAAGCTGGTGGTGGTGGCATTTATGGGAAGATACAGCTTGAATAGAAAAAACAATTTCTCTTATTTAACCCATTTTCATCCTCCATATATTAAAATAGTAATTAGCAAAAGATGGGGGAGTGAGTGTATGCAATTATCAAAGAAATTTCGATTTTTAGCGGCTGGTGTACTGGCGTTGCAATTAGCGCTACCAGTAGGGGCAAACGCTGCGGAGCAGAGAGATTACATAGCGCCAAGTTGGGTAGCTCAGGCAGATTACGTTGCACTTGGCGATTCTTTGGCTCATGGTATGAATGAGGTTGGCATGATCGGTTTAGGTTACGCAGATTTTGTTGCACAAGCTTTACAGCAAGATGGTTTCATCACTTCTTATAATAAGGGATTTGCGTATTCAGGCTATACAACAAAAAATGTACTGGAAGATATACAAAATGATGTGGAAAAGCCTGTGACAGGATTCGGGTATAAAAATGACAAGGTAAAACTTCGTCCCTCTATTAAAGAGGCTGAAATTATTACTTTGACAGCAGGTGCCAATGATTTAATACCTATTTTAAAAGAGTCTCAGACAACTGGTATAAATGCAGCAGCGATGTTAAAGGCATCGCAAGGAGCAATTAAAAATATTGCCGCTATTTTAGAAGAAATAAAGAAACTAAATCCGAACGCTCAAATTTATGTTATGGGATACTATAATTCTTTCCCGTACTATAGTGAGGATTTACAGAAACAGTTTAAAATGTTATTAACAGTTATGAATACGACGATCAAAACAACTGTTGAAAATGCGGGTGCTATCTTTGTACCGACATACGATATTGTAGCAAAAGATGTTCCAAGCTATTTACCAAACCCAGAAAATATTCATTTAAGTGAAGCAGGCTATTTAGCAGTAGCGAACGAGGCATTTTTACCAGCGATTAAAGCAAGTACGTTATGGGATGTTTCAAAGGCTATCCAAGTAAATGTGAAAGAAAGTACAACTGCAAAACTAAGCTGGCAGAAAGCGAAGGATAATGTAGGTGTCACTAAATACAATATATATGTAAATGGTAAGCTATCATTTACGCAAAAGGCTGATACAACGGCTATAACTTTGGATCATTTAATAGAGAACACAGCATACACGGTAGCTGTTAAAGCAGTTGATGCAGCAGGCAATGAAAGTGTACAAAGTCCAACAGTTACTTTTACGACAGGGAAAAATGTAAGCTTTACTGATATAGACAATCATTGGGCGAAGGAATATATCCTGAAGGCAGCAGAAGAAGGTATTATGAACGGCTACGCAGATGGTACGTTTAGACCTGAGCAAAATGTAACTCGGGCACAGGCAGCTAGTATGCTTGTTAGAAGCCTAGGTTTAACGACGAAGGAACATGCACCATTTACAGACATCGCAAGCTATGACGTTGGAACTCAGTCAGAAATTGCAGCAGCGTATGCATATGGGCTAGTGAAGGGAACAGGTGAGAAGTTTAACCCAGGACAGCCAGTTACTCGTGCTCAATTAGCATTAATGATTAATCGTGCCTATGAACATCAGCTAAAGCAACCTTATGCTGTGAAAGGAAAAGCACCATTTTCTGATATTGCCTCTTACAATGAAGAAACAAAACGTGCAATAACTATGTTGTATGAACAAGGCATTGTTATAGGTAGTGAAGGGAAATTTTCACCAGAGGCTCCGACAAAACGTAGCCATGCAGCAAAAATATTTGTAAATTTCAATAGTTTATTAAAAAAATAAAGATAGTGAAATAATGCAAGGTAGAGGTTGTAAATAATGAAGTCAAATGATTCAAAGAACAGGCAAAAAACGCCTTGAAAATAACAAGTGGCTGGGACAAAACTGGAAGTGCGAGAAATCAATTTAGAAACGTTGATTTCTCGCGCTTTTTTGATGTCAAATTTAGTGTTTCATGGAGGTAGATGTCGATATTTTTCGAAAGTTGGGTGATAAATTAAAAAAGTTGGGTGATAAATCGAAAAAGTTAGTCGATAAATTAAAAAAGTTAGTCGATAAACAATCAAAAGTTCTCAAGGCAGTATATCTCCGGAAATATACTGCCATTAACAGAGAAATAGGGAAAAGAAAATAGAATGACTTGGTCAAACATAGAAAAAGAGAAATCGAACAGCATCGATTTCTCTTTTTTCTTTAATATCAGCTAGTTTTGTCCCAGCCTCATTCTTTACTTATTTACGATAGTCTGGCAATAATGCCTTCCTCATCGTCTAGGACAAGTTCAATGCCAGTTGAAAATGGATCACTGTGTAGGACATCTTTAATCCATACACGTAGTGCGCCAATCATGGCTGCTGTATTGAATATCTCAATTTGTCCATTAACTTCAACTTCTGCACCAAAGCCTGTGTCATCATCGTATGTTAGCTCTACAAGCACATCTTCTGGGCGAACGTTTTTATAGTAGGCCTGAGATAAGCAAATTGCATTTATAATATCTTGCTCATTAATTACTTGTGCCATTGTGATTGTGCTTCCTCTTTACGTTTTTTATCTTTAAACATATTAATAATTTTTACAACTAGCATTACGATAATAGCAATGGCTGCAAAGTTAACGATTAAGCCTAAAATATTACCAAGCATACCCATGCCACTGAAAAGACCTCCGAATAATAAGCCAGCTAAACCACCAACCATTAAGCCTTTCATAAGGCCGCCAGAGAAGAAGCCGCCTTTCTTAGCTGTTGAACCTGTTTTGTTTGTATTTTTATTTGTTGTTACATTATTTTGGTCTTTAGATTTATCCTGAGATTTTTGGAAATTAGAGCTATTGTTATTGTTCGAATAGCTTTTTTTACCCGATTTGTAGGATTTCGCTTCTGCAGTTGGTGTATCAGAAATGAACAAGGTTGCACCTACAGACGCAAACATAAGTGAAGCTGCAAAAAGTGCGGCAAGAATTTTTTTCATTACTTACTTTCCTCCAATATAATTTTTAAATTTGTCATAAACTAGTTCTTAATAATAATCTTACATGAACTATCCCGAAAAATAAAATAATCGCTTCCATTAAATTAGGTATTTCGACAAATTTGAACAAGAAGTGTCGATAGGAAAGAGTGTAAAAATGCTATAAAAAGAAAGGTGTGAGACGTTGAATACAACAATAGTGCTATTAAGTGCAATTTTTTTATTGTTATATATAACGGAAAAAAGACGTTTCTTCAATGCAGTAGTTCTAGGTTTTTTAGGGTTGGATATTTTGAGTACAATAATTACCCATTATCCTGTATTGCTGCCAAATGAGCAGGGGATTATGTCGAAAATGGGAATAGTCATTATACTTGGAACTTTCCCTAGTATGATGTTTATTTTATCGATAGCTACTTTTTTTAATAGTAAAGTTTTACTTGAAAAAGAAGGACGTAAAGTTCGTAATTTATTGTTAGCTGTATTCGGCTTAAGTTTTTTTATCATGATGATTTGGTATGTATTTGTTATTTTTACGAATATCGAACATGAATTTTGGCATATTCTTTTCTTCTATGCGTTTTTGGTTTTTGGTTATACAATGTTTTTATACACAAGTACAATGGCTTATGCGACTCTATACCATTTTACACCTATTTTCTATGAGCCAAACTATATTATTGCATTAGGATCAGGGCTAATTGGTGATAAAGTACCGCCGCTTTTAGCTAGTCGTTTAGACGAGGCGGTCAAGCAATATAAAAAATATGGTGAGCGACCTTATATTATCGTCTCAGGTGGTCAGGGAAGCGATGAAAACGTATCAGAAGCATATGCGATGAAAAAATATATAGTTGATGTACATCAACTACCAACTCAAAAAGTATTAATGGAAGATCAATCGACAAATACTGAACAGAATCTGGCATTCTCTAAAGAAATTATGGATAAACATGCTCGAGGAAAAAAATATCGATCCTTATTTGTGACGAATAATTTTCATGTTTTTCGTGCAAGTATTTATGCCAAAAAGGCGAAGATAGATGCACAAGGTGTTGGTTCAAAGACAGCCTTTTATTATGTACCAAATGCCTTTACTCGCGAATTTATCGGTTTATTAGAAATGTATAAATGGATTCATGTCACTGTCTTTTTAATCATCACATTGTTCATCGGCTTAATATTGAGAGCATATGTGTAACCAATTTTGAACTGTCTTCCATATAATAATGCTAAGGCAATGCAAGGGGGGAATCTAATGTATGGGCAAATTTTAGCAAAACAAAATAACGAGCGAATTAAATCCCTACAAAAGCTCACGCAAACACAAGATACATGGTTTGCACAAAATATTAATTTGATAATGGTAGAAGAAGTGCAATTAACAGCCTTGCACAAAATATTGTATCAAGTTGTGCGAGGACTTTTGAAAAAAAATCAACAAAGACATTTACAAATTATACATCCAGAGCAGACGCAGTCAGTACAGGAGAATGTATTGACACTTTTAGCTGAATATGATGATTTACTGCGTGAAGCAATTCCACTCCCTATTTATATATTTATTTGGCAGATTTCTTCATTGGAGAAGTTAGCTAATTGCGTTGAAGTTGTTGATGATGTACTTGATATATTGGAATGGTATTTTATTCACCAAGATGAGCAGGTAAATGCATTTGATGAAGAAGATCTAGATCATGAGGAAATAATTGATTTATATAAAGATGCCATCGAGGAGCAGGATGCAGATGCACAATTTCAGCTTGGAGAATATTATAGTGTAATTGATGGCAAATATTTTCAACCTGAAAAATCAATTAAGTGGTTTGAGTTAGCAGCATCACAGGGGAATGCTGACGCACAATATGCACTTGGTAATTTTTATTTTGAAGGTATAGGTGTGCAAGAAAACTATAATCAGGCTTTTACATTGTATGAGGCTGCGGCAAAACAGGGCCATCCAGATGCAGCGAATAACTTAGCAGATATGTACTTTAACGGTGAAGGTGTACAAGAGAATATGGTACTTGCGAAAAAATGGTTCGACTTCGCCGCGAAAAAAGGTGTTGCAGAGGCAATGTTTACGCTCGGAATAATTTACGAGCAGGGACTAGGTGTTGACATTGATGAAGAGCAAGCATTTATCTGCTATAAGAAATCTGCTGAAGCAGGCTATGTTGAAGCACAATATAGGTTGGGAGGAATCTATTTAGAGGGGCGTTTAAGGCAAGCTAAAGATGCAAACCGTGGACTATATTGGTATGAAAGAGCTGCGGAGCAATATCATGTAGACGCTTTTTATGATTTGGGCTTTATTTGGAGCCAAGGATTAACTGGTATTCGCAATATTGAAAAGGGAATTCATTGGTTTAAACAGGCTGCTCTTCAAGGCGATGCTCAAGCTAAATTACAACTAGGACATATTTACAATAAAGGGGACGGAATAACTAGAAATATTAAAGAGGCTATAAAGTGGTATGGACTTGCGGCAGATGCAGGTATTGAGGAGGCAGCTATTTTACTGCAAGGATTAAAAGAAATGTAAATTTTTTATTAAAAAATAGTAGGTATTTAGATTCGATTATTGTGTTTTTTCGATAGTTCTTACGAATTTGTTTTGATCTCTGTTTTAGGTATATATTACTTGTATAAGTTCATTGTAAAAATATTAATATAATGAAGATGTAATTACCATAAACAAAAACAAGAAAAAATAAGTATAAAAAACAAAAGATGATAAAAATTAGCTACCGAAAAGTATTGTGGTAGCTTTTTTACTGCTTTGAACAATAAGTTAGGTAATAGGGACTTTTTATATAGTTAATGGTAATAAATGTATGCCTTAAAATTGACAGCTATTTATAAAATGTATAAGGTAAATGAGTGATTTTGAAAGAGTGTAGTAGCTATAGCTAATTATAATGTTATTTATTTATACCAATTTTTTGTAATGTTATCTGAAATGATGGTACTTTATTATCAGGTATATTGATTAAGAAAATAAGGGTTATTATGGATCAATCAAAGGATTTTCTATGATATTTTGCTTATTTATGCTTAGCCCGTAGTGGAAATCCGCGTCTTCTAATTAATAAAATGGATAAAAATAAGCTCATCACCAAAAGTTGTGGCCGCCCCCATGAAAGCGCCCACACGTTATGGTGATCAGTCTAAAAATAGTTAATTAAAATCTTGATTTCTTATATTTTTGGTGAACGGAATTGGATTTTTCTCAGCTTTGCAAAAGTACACGATATGAAAGAGGGAAAATGTGTGATTTTTCAAAAACAGAGAAAGACAACGGCGTTAGATTTGCAACAATACATTGTAAAAATGGATGTACCAAATCGCCAGTCAATGATAAAGCAAATAGAAATGCTAAATTTAACAAAGCAGGATTTACAATATTTAAAAGCCTTTCAACCATTTGTTGTGGATAATATTGATGATATTGTTGACAGGTTTTACTCAATGATTGGAACTGAACGTGACTTAGTAAATATAATTAATAGACATAGTTCTGTAGAAAAACTGAAAGTCACACTACGTCGTCATATTATCGAAATGTTTAATGGTTCAATCGATGAAGAGTTTTATCTGAGACGCATTAAAATTGCAAAGGTACATGTACATATTGGACTTAGAACACAATGGTATATTTGTGCTTTTCAAGATTTGTCGGTATCATTTATTGACTTGGTTGAGCAATATATTAATCATCCAAAGGACCAGTTCAATACAATTCGAGCCATTTCAAAAATCTCTAATTTTGAGCAACAGTTGGTTTTAGAAGCATTTGAGAATACTGTTGAACAGCTTAAGGAAGATATGGAACGAAAAAAAGAAGCGCTAGAGAAGAAAATAGTAGAGTCTTCTGAAGGTCTTGCCACAATATCTCAGGAAACAAATAATTCATTTCAGCGCTTAAGTAGACAATCAGTTGAGATTAAACAATTAGCAAAAAAATCCCTTCAAGTGTCGGCGATGGCGGAGAATCATGCATTAGAAGGTCGTGAACAATTAAAAAGTCAATCACACAATATGAGTAATATTATTCATTCACTTAATGATATAACAGAAAATATTGAACAGTTGACCGAAATGTCAAAGGAAATGGAATCCATCATGAATGTTGTCACGAACATTGCAAACCAAACAAATTTGTTAGCTTTAAACGCAGCTATAGAAGCGGCTCGTGCTGGAGAAGCGGGTAAAGGCTTTAGTGTTGTTGCGGATGAAGTGAGAAAACTATCGATTCAAACAAAGGATTCTGTCACATCGGTAGCGACGTTACTACATAAAACGAATGAGCGGACAGATAAACTTGTTCATTCGCTTAGTAATATTCAGGAAGAAGTCGGATCTGGTGAAGAAAATATGGCACAAACAGAAGGACAATTCACCAAAATATTAGATTCTATGACAGAAGCTAAAGAACAAAATGATTGTATGGAAAAAGAGGTTCTAGCGATAGCGGAAATTCTCAATGAATTAGGGATTGCCTTTGGTGAGGTAACAAGTTCTGCTGAAAAATTAGCGAATATTACACAGAATTTAAATTAATTAAGAAAATGCCAAAGAACATAACGGCACCGCACACTTTAGGGCTAAGGTTAATAGAAAAAGAATGGGGCTATCCAGTACGCTGGGTAGCTCCATTTTTGCTAAATTTGTAAAGGGTTTAGCATAATTTTTAAGAAAAAAAGTTTATACTAAATAAAGAACTAAAAATAGGGGCGGTTTAATATGAAAACAGTTGTTGTATTAGGTGGCGGAATTACAGGATTGTGTACAATGCATTATTTGCAACGTCAGGTTCGGGAGAAAAACGTAGATGTTAAGCTTGTACTTGTTGAAAAAAATACATACCTTGGTGGCAAACTTCACTCTGCATATGAACAAGGCTTCATTATGGAAACAGGAGCAGATTCTATTGTAGCGCGTCATAAAGGTGTCATGGAGTTAGTAGAGGAACTTCATTTTGAACAAAATCTTGTGTACAACGAAACAGGTATTTCATATATTTACACAAACAATGAGCTTCATGCCATCCCAGCTGACTCAACGTTCGGTATTCCAATGAGCTTACAATCTCTTGAGGAAAGCACGCTTGTATCAGAAGAGGGGAAAAAGGTAGCATTAAATGATTTAACAATGCCAAATGAAAGATTTACAAAGGAAAGCTCTATTGGGGAATTTTTAACATATTATTTAGGTGAGGAGCTTGTTCAAAACCAAATAGCACCAGTACTTGCAGGTGTATATTCGGGAGATTTAAATCAACTTTCTATTGCTTCCACTTTACCGTATTTAATCGATTATAAAAATGAATACGGTAGTATTATTAAAGGTTTCGATGCAAACAGAGAGCAGTTTGCGAAAGCCGCAAATAAAAAATTTATTTCATTTAAAAATGGTTTATCGTCATTAATTGATCGACTTGAAGAAACATTAACGGATGTAGAAATTATTAAAGGAATTGCTACGACAAGTGTTAAAAAGCAGGAGAATCAATACTCGGTTACATTAGCAAACGATAAATTGATTGAAGCAGATCATATTGTTTTGGCACTTCCTAATGACTCAGTACAAAACTTGTTGCAAGATGAATCATTGAACGGCTATTTTGAACAATTCAATACTGCATCAGCCATTACGATTTACTTAGGATTTGATGTACCTGACCATAGATTACCAGCAGATGGAACAGGTTATATTGTTTCGCATAATTCTGATGTTATATGTAATGCAGCAACGTGGACAAGTCGCAAGTGGAAACACACTTCTGCAGAAGGAAAATTACTTGTGCGACTTTTTTATAAAAGCATTAACCCTGCGTATGAGAGATTGCGTATGATGACAGATGAAGAGTTAGCAGCTGTTGCTCTAGAGGATGTAAGAAAAAGCTTAGGCATTGAGGAAAAACCAACTGTTGTCGATGTAACAAAATGGATTGACCAAATGCCGAAGTATGATTTGGCACATCGTGAAGCGTTGCAAGGTCTAGTGCGAGAGCTTGAGAACAACTATCCAAATCTATCAATAGCGGGATGTTCTTATTTTGGAGTAGGCATAGGTGCTTGTATTCAAAACGGGAAAAAAATTGGCGAGGAACTTGCTGAAAAACTATTGTAATTGCTTAATAAAATCAAAATATAATGTTTTTTTAGTAGAAAATATCTTTTGTTCAGTGAAATAGTCTTGACTCAATCGTTCGTAAACGATATGATTCTTTTAATTATTTAAAAAATTCATAATACATTCTTATCAAGAGAAGCTGAGGGACTGGCCCTATGAAGCTTCAGCAACCAACTTTTTGTCAGGTGCTAAATCCAGAAGACCTATGTGTCGAAGATGAGAAGGAAAAACAATTACGAAACGTAAAAGCCTTCTTTTTTTGAAAGAAGGCTTTTTTATTTTAGAGATAAGGGAAGAGAGGCTAGTTTTATGGGATTGCTTGAAAAGTTAAAAACGAATGTTCTTACAGCAGATGGTGCAATTGGTACGCTTTTATATGGCTATGGCTTGGAGTACTGCCATGAGGAAATGAATGTTCAGAGACCGGAATTAATTGAAAAGATTCATAGAGAATATATAGCAGCTGGAGCCGATATTATTCAAACGAACACATACGGAGCTAATGCCATAAAATTAGCCCGCTATGGATTAGAATCACGAGTGCAGCAGTTTAATGAAGCCGCTATTACGATTGCTAAACGAGCGGCAGCAGATGGTGGACAATTTGTTTTGGGTACTATTGGAGGAATCCGTGGTATTCGAAAGAGTGATGCAACATTAGAGGAAATTTTAGCAACGGTTGAAGAGCAAGCAACGGTTCTACTTGCAGGAAATCCAGATGGTCTTTTACTTGAAACATATTATGATTTTGAAGAGCTGGCAGCAACTTTAACAATGCTACGAGCTAAAACAAAATTACCGATTATTGCTCAAGTTTCTATGCATGAACCAGGAGTTTTGCAAAATGGAATGAGTTTAAATAACGCTTTACATGAACTTGAAGCGCTAGGTGCTGATATCGTAGGTGTTAACTGTCGCTTAGGTCCACACCATACTATTCAAGCATTTGAAGGTGTAGAGCTTCCTGAAAAAGCATTTATGTCAGCGTATCCGAATGCATCGCTACTTGATTTAGAGGATGGCCGTGTCGTTTATGAATCAGAGGCAGATTATTTTGGGCGAGCAGCTGTAGCACTTCGTGATCAGGGGGTGCGTTTAATCGGTGGCTGCTGTGGTACGACACCAAAGCATATTGCTGCAGTGAAAAAGTACTTAGAGGAGCTATCTCCAGTAGAGGAAAAGTACGCGAAGCCAGAAAAAGTTGAGGTTTTACGTGAGGCAGAGCCACCAAATTATGAGCCATTACATGTAAAAGCAAAACGTGAACGCTCAGTTATAGTGGAGTTAGATACACCAAGGCATTTAGAAATTGAAGGCTTTATTGAAGGCGCTGAAAAATTATATGAGGCTGGCGCAGATGTAGTCATGATGGCTGATAATTCACTGGCATCACCAAGGATTAGTAATATTGCAATGGGTGCCTTACTGAAAGAAGCACATGGGGTACGACCGTTGACACATATAACTTGCCGAGATCGTAATTTAATTGGTCTTCAATCACATTTAATGGGATTAAATGCTCTAGGGATTCATGATATTTTAGCGGTTACTGGAGATCCAACAAAGGTAGGTGATTTCCCAGGTGCGACTAGCGTTTATGACGTATCTTCAATGGAACTAATCCAATTAATAAAACAGTTAAATGAAGGTGTATCGTTCTCAGGAAAACCACTTCGTAAAAAGGCGAATTTCTCTGTAGCGGCAGCGTTTAACCCTAATGTACGTGTGCTGGATCGCGCTGTATCTCGATTAGAAAAGAAAATTGAACATGGGGCAGATTATTTTATTTCGCAGCCTGTTTATACAAAGGAAAAAATTGTGGAAATTTACGAGGCGACAAAGCATTTAGAAACACCTATATATATAGGTATTATGCCAGTAACGAGCTATAAAAGTGCGGAGTTCTTACATCATGAAGTACCAGGCATCAAACTATCTGATGATGCGCTAGCTCGTATGAAGGCTTGTGGTGAAGATAAGGAACGCGCAACACTAGAAGGGATTGCAATTGCCAAGGAATTAGTGGAAGTAGCAGCGCAATATTTCAATGGTATTTACCTGATCACACCATTTTTACGCTATGATATGACACTAGAGTTGATGAAATTTATTAAGCAATTGGATGAACAGAAAAAAGGGGTAAGTATAAATGGCTAAGCACTTGATTGAAGAGCAACTAGAGAAACGAATTTTAATTCTTGATGGCGCAATGGGTACAATGCTACAAAATGAAAATTTAGTAGCAGAGGATTTTGGCGGCGAGGAATACGATGGCTGTAATGAAAATCTTGTGCTAACTAGACCAGATGTGCTAGAAAAAGTTCATAGGAAATATTTAGAGGCTGGAGCAGATATTATTTGTACAAATACATTTGGCGGTACACCACTTGTATTAAATGAATATGATCTTGGTGTGAAGGCAGAAGAGATCAATAAACGTGCTGTGGAAATTGCACGTAAAGTAGTAGATGAGTTTTCAACATCCGATTGGCCACGTTTTGTAGCAGGGGCTATGGGACCAACTACAAAAACCTTGTCGGTAACTGGTGGTATTACATTTGATGAGTTAGAGGAAAACTTTTATGTACAGGCAAAGGCATTAATCGAAGCTGGAGCGGACGTTCTGTTGCTAGAAACAAGTCAGGATATGTTGAATGTTAAGGCGGGAACCCTAGGAGTATCTCGTGCTTTTGAAGCAACTGGAAAAGAGCTCCCTGTGATGATATCGGGAACAATTGAACCGATGGGTACGACACTTGCTGGTCAAACAATCGATGCTTTTTACATTTCCATTGAGCATATTAAACCGTTATCAGTTGGCTTAAACTGTGCGACGGGACCAGAGTTTATGACGGATCATATTCGTTCACTTGCAGAGCTTTCAACAGGCTATATTAGCTGTTATCCGAATGCAGGTTTACCTGACGAGGAAGGATGCTACCATGAGTCGCCTGAATCATTATCACAGAAGTTAAAAGGTTTTGCCGAAAAGGGCTGGCTGAATATTGTCGGAGGCTGTTGTGGCACAACGCCAGCACATATTGCAGCAATTCGAGAGGTGCTAAAGAACGAAAAGCCTCATCAGTTACCAGCTGCAACTCATGGCCATGTAGTATCAGGTATCGAGCCATTAGTGTATGACGATTCCATGCGTCCATTATTTATTGGGGAACGTACAAATGTAATTGGCTCTCGTAAGTTTAAAAATTTAATTATTGACGGAAAGTTTGAGGAAGCAGCCGAAATCGCGCGTGCCCAAGTGAAAAATGGAGCACATGTTATTGATATTTGTTTAGCGAATCCTGACCGCGATGAATTAGCTGATATGCAAGGTTTTATGCAGGAGGTTGTAAAAAAAGTAAAAGTACCTCTTGTTATTGACTCAACAGATGAAAAAGTAATTGAGGAAGCACTTAAATTTTCTCAAGGGAAAGCTATCATTAATTCAATTAACTTAGAGGATGGCGAGGAGCGTTTTGACGCAGTTTTACCGCTAGTGAAAAAATATGGTGGCTCTTTAGTAGTGGGTACAATTGATGAGCAAGGTATGGCGGTTGATCGACACCGTAAGTTAGAGATTGCTGAGCGTTCCTATAAATTGTTAACAGAAAAGTGGGGTATCGCGCCTGAAGATATTATCTTTGACCCACTAATGTTCCCTGTAGGTACGGGAGATGAACAGTATATTGGCTCAGCACTTGAAACAGTGGAAGGAATTCGCCTTATTAAAGAAAAAATGCCACGTACATTAACGGTGCTTGGTGTAAGTAATATTTCGTTCGGATTACCGCCTGTAGGTCGTGAAGTATTGAATGCCGTGTATTTATATCACTGTACACAGGCTGGTTTAGATTATGCAATTGTGAATACGGAGAAGCTAGAACGTTATGCATCTATTCCTGAAGAGGAAATTAAGTTAGCCAATAATTTACTCTTCCATACAAATGATGAAACATTAGCTGTTTTTACGGATTTCTATCGTGATAAAAAGAAAGAAAAAACAGAGGAAGATATTCCGAAAACAGTAGAAGGTCGCTTAGCTTACTATATTTTAGAAGGTACAAAGGAAGGTCTTATTGAGGATTTGGATGCTGCTCGTGAAATATTTGAAGCCCCGCTTGATATTATTAATGGGCCATTAATGGAAGGAATGGCGGAGGTTGGACGGTTATTTAACGATAATCAGCTGATTGTAGCGGAAGTATTGCAATCAGCGGGTGTTATGAAGGCAGCAGTAGCACATTTAGAGCAATTTATGGAGAAAGATGAAGAGAGTGCTGGTAAGGGTAAAATGGTACTTGCTACTGTAAAAGGCGATGTGCATGATATTGGGAAAAACCTAGTCGATATTATTTTAAGTAATAATGGCTATAAGGTTGTTGATCTTGGCATTAAAGTAACACCTACCCAATTAATTGAAGCAATTCGTAAGGAAAAGCCAGACTTCATTGGACTTTCTGGCTTACTTGTAAAATCAGCACAACAGATGGTTATTACAGCTCAGGATTTCAAGGAAGCGGGTATTGACGTACCAATTTTAGTAGGAGGGGCTGCATTATCTCGTCGCTTTACTGAAACGAAAATCGCCGGCGAATATAATGGACCTGTCATTTATTCAAAGGATGCGATGCAAGGTTTAGAGCAGGCGAATCGACTAATGGGGACAGATACACGTGCAGATTTCTTAGTTGAAATTGAGGAATCACGGAAAAAACGCTTAGAGGCAGACGAAAAAAGAGCGGCTCGCCCTGCAAAAGAAGTAACTGTAAAGCCTACACGTATGGTAAAAGAAGCGCCTGTCTTTCTTCCAGCTGATTTGCGACGCCATGTAAAGAGAGAATATGCTGTTTCGCATTTATATCCATATGTTAATATGCGGACATTACTTGGACATCACCTAGGTTTAAAGGGGCAAGTACAGCAATTGCTTGATGCTGGCGATGCAAGAGCAACAGAATTAAAAGACTTAGTTGACGATTATTTACAAAGTGATCTATTGAAGCCATCAGGTATGTATCAATTTTTCCCTGCACAAGCAGATGGAGATGATGTAGTCGTGTATGAAACAGCAGATAGTAAAACGGAAATTGAACGTTTTACCTTCCCACGTCAGCAGGTTGAACCGTTTTTATGTCTCGCAGATTTCCTGAAAACAGTTGAAAGTGGTGAAATGGACTATATTGCCTTAATGGTCGTAACAGCAGGACAAGGTGTCATGGCAAAGGCTCATCAGCTAAAAGAGGCAGGGAAATTCCTTGAAAGTCATGCATTACAATCTACAGCACTTGAGCTTGCGGAAGGCTTTGCGGAGCGTATGCATCAAGAAATTCGAGATCAGTGGGGCTTCCCAGATGCGACAGACTTTACAATGCGTGATCGTTTCGCGGCAAAATATCAAGGACAGCGCTTCTCATTCGGCTATCCGGCATGTCCGAACTTAGAGGATCAAGAGAAACTGTTTGGCTTATTAAAACCAGAAGACATTGGTGTGCATTTAACGGAAGGCTTTATGATGGAGCCTGAAGCTTCTGTTTCAGCGATTGTCTTTGCCCATCCAGATGCTCGGTATTTTAATGTGTAAAGTTGAAAAAAGTGGTTCATCACCGAAAGTGGGATGATTATGAAAGAGATTTAGCGCTCTGTCTGAAACTTCTACTAAATTGTGGCTACAACCTATGGAAAAGAAAGGCAGAGTGCTAATTTATTATAGTGCACTTTAAGTAAGGATGTGAGTATGATGATTCGATTAATGGAAGAGAAAGATTTGCCCGAGGTCTTAACCATCTACAATGACATTATTTTAACAAGCAAAGCCGTTTATCGATATGAAACACAGTCGTTAGAAGAAAAAAAGCAGTGGTTCAAGGAGCAGGGAAAAGCTAGCAATCCTCTACTTGTCTTTGACGAAAACGGCACCGTAGCTGGCTTTGCAACATATAGTCAGTTCCGTCCATATCCTGGCTATAAACACACAATGGAGCACTCAGTATATGTGCATAAAGATCATTATCAAAAGGGGATTGCTACAAAGTTAATGCATGAACTTATTCGAATTGCAGAAGAGCAAGGTGTGAAGACACTAGTAGCGGGCATTGATGGTGAAAACATTGGCAGCATTAAAGCACATGAAAAATTAGGCTTTGAATATGCAGGGACTATTAAAAATGCAGGCTATAAATTTGGACAGTGGCTAGACCTTGTGTTCTATCAGTTGCATTTAACTGGACCAAAAGTGTAGAGAGGATATGACAAATGTCATATCCTTTTTATGATGTTTGCATCTGTTGCTAGTTTATACTCATGTTTTATGATGAGGTCATAAGAAAACGGAAACGAGGGAGTAAGACGATGGCAACAGATAAAGAAAAAACAAAAAAGCTGCGCCAAGATGTAGCGCCATTTGCGAAATCTGATACAGCTAAAAGTATTTTTCAAATGGTCAATACAATTGTACCGTTAATCGCTCTTTGGGTAGCTGGATATATGTTAGTAGATATTTCACCATGGTTATCAGTTGGTTTAAGTATAATTTCTGCTGGTTTTGTCGTAAGAACATTTATTATTTTCCATGATTGTACACACGGTTCATTTTTCAAAAATAAAAAAGCAAACGACTGGGTTGGTTTTGTAACTGGGGTGTTAACATCATTCCCATATGAAAAATGGAAGCGTGAGCATACAATTCACCACGCAACTAGCTCGAACTTAGATAAGCGTGGTATTGGTGATATTGATTTGATGACAGTGGAAGAGTTTTTACAAGCATCTAAAGGGCAACGTTTATGGTATCGTTTTTACCGTAATCCATTCGTAATGTTTGGCTTAGGACCACTATTTATGGTGTTAATTTTAAACCGTCGTAATCGTAATGACGCAAAACAGAAAGAACGTTTTAACACTTATTTAACAAATGTAGTCATCACGGGAATTTGTGTTGCGTTAATTTACTTTATGGGATGGCAAACATTCTTATTAGTGCACGGTGTAACATTGTATGTTGCTGCTTCTCTTGGCATTTGGTTATTCTTTATCCAACATACGTATGAAGATTCTTATTTTGAGCATGAATCAGAGTGGGATTATGTAAAGGCTGCTGTTGAAGGTAGCTCGTATTATAAATTACCAAAGCTATTACAATGGATGACAGGCAATATTGGCTTCCACCATGTACATCATCTATCTCCACGTGTACCGAACTATAATCTTGAACAGGCGCATAATGAAATACCGCCATTACACACTGCAACGACTATTACGTTACGTAAAAGCTTAGAATCATTACGCTTCAAGTTATATGATGAAGATCAAGGTAAGTTTGTATCCTTTAAAGACATTAATGAAATAATCAAACGAAAAGCAAGTGGCAGTTTTGCTGCTTAGTAAAAAAATTTTCAGCCATCTCTTCTAAGGGATGGCTGTTTTACATAAATGAGTTGTATATGGCAGATGAAGCAATTACTATGGCAAAATGCCATTGAACGGCTGCCACGCTTAAAACCATGTTTGGGCATAAAATTAATTTTCTTGTTATAATGAGGGAAAAGTAGGAAAGAGCGTGAGATTATGTTGAGGAAATGGCATAGTATTGTTCCGAATAGTCCAATGCTCAGTATATATTTATGGATTATTTTTTGTTTCCTACCGTTTTTCTTTATTTTTAGAAAATCATCCTATGTAGAAATATCAATAGGTATTACATTCTTAATGCTCTATTTTATTTTTTATCGGTTTTCCATGAATTCGAAAAGCGGTCTTGTTTATATGTGGATTAGCTTTGGGATGGTTATAAATATCGCTATGACCATATTATATGGCTATGTGTATTTATCAATTTTTACAGCTTTCTTCATTGGGAATATTCGTAAACCTGTAGGCTTCTATATTATATATGGATTACATATTGGTTTTACGGTTATTTCAACAGGTGTTGGCTTCTTTGTTGAGCTACAATTATTTTTATCACAACTACCATTTGTTGTTTTAACGATTTTAGTGGTGGTGCTTATGCCACTAACGATTTATTCAAAAAATAAACGTGAAAATTTAGAGGGGCAGCTTGAAACGGCTAATGAACGAATAGCTGAGTTAATTGTTTTTGAGGAAAGACAACGTATTGCTCGTGACTTACATGATACTCTCGGTCAAAAATTATCGATGATAGGCTTGAAAAGTGACTTGGCTTCAAGATTAATTGAACGTAATCCACAGCAGGCTCTAACAGAGATTAAGGATATTCGTCAAACGGCGAGTATCGCATTAAAAGAGGTGCGTGAATTAGTATCAGATATGCGAACAGCTAGATTTGAGGATGAGCTTATGCGTATTTCTCAAATATTAAAGGCGGCCGAAATGGAATTCGTATTTGATGGAGATAAAGATAAACTGCAAGTTCCACCACTTGTAGAAAATGTATTATCCATGTGCTTAAAAGAGGCAGTTAATAATGTCGTTAAGCATAGTGGTGCTACAAAATGCGAAATAGCCTTCCATCAAAATTTTAAGGAAGTATATTTAGTAGTTCGTGATAATGGACATGGAATCACGAAAAAACAAGCTTGGAAGACTGGTAACGGATTGAAGGGAATGCGTGAACGCTTAGAGTTTATAAACGGTTCCTTTAAAATCGAAAGTGAAGAGGGTACTACATTAACAGTGTCGATTCCAGTGGCGATTACGCATCAGAAGGTCAAAGAAAATCTGAAGAACATATAGAAAAGAGGATTGTGACATGATACGAATTGTAATTGCTGAAGATCAGGGTATGTTATTAGGCGCACTTCGTTCTTTGCTAAGTATGGAGGATGATATGGAGGTCGTCGGCTTAGCAAAAAATGGTGAGGAAGCATTGGCGCTTGTAGAAGAGCATCAGCCTGATATTTGTATTATGGATATTGAAATGCCATTGAAAACAGGCTTGGATGCTGCCGAGGAGCTACATAACTCTGGGTCCGGTTGTAAAGTAATTATATTAACGACATTTGCAAGGCCGGGTTATTTTGAGCGTGCAAGAAAGGCTAGCGTTCGAGGCTACCTATTAAAGGATAGTCCGATAGAAGAATTGGTAAGTGCCATTCGCACGATTATGGATGGCAAAAGAATTTATGCGCCTGAACTCGTTGATTTTGTCTATGAGGATGATAGTGAAAATCCTTTAACGGAACGTGAGAGTCAGGTGCTGACACTTGTTGCAGAGGGGAAGACAACAAAAGAAATTGCTGCCGAATTATTTTTATCAGCAGGGACTGTCCGCAACTATATTTCAACTATTTTAGAAAAATTAAATGTTGGAAATCGTATTGAAGCTATTGCACGTTTTAAGGAAAAAGGGTGGAATAAGTAAGAATCTAAGAAAAAATAATACCCTTACTCCTAAGAGGGGTAAGGGTAAAAGTTAGACAAAAGGCATTGAATTTAAACTATTCAATGCCTTTTGTCGTAAATAAAACCAAATAGATATTGTACATTTTACCTATTAATGATAAAATTTAGTAAACTTCAAAACATTTTAATGGTAAGGGTGGTAGAAATTATGAAAAAAATCACGAAAGTTACTTCAACAGCATTATTAGCAACAACATTTGCCTTGACTAGCGTATATCCTTCAGCTGTTTTTGCTGCAAGTGACGATATGGTTGATCCAGTAGTTGAGACAGAGACATCTATCCCTTTACAAAATAGTATGGACAAAGCTGTTCAGGCAGCATTAGTAGGCCCTGAAATTAAAAAATTAAATGTACTAGGTCATGAATTTAATGTAAAACCAGCTTCTATTACGAAAAAAAATGAACTAACAGTAGTGAATGGTCAGATCTCACATCATTTAAGTTGGCGTCCAGATGACCAGCTATACTACCTTATTGAAATAGAAAATGGAGAAGTAAAAAAAGTGGAGACCAAAATTGATCGAGGTGGATGGACAAGTTTATCAGCTCCATTTATTGCTGCATTAGCAGAAAAAAATGATATACCAATTACTCTAGAAATGATACAAGAGATTGGGCAAAAACTAGGAAGCTATATTGATGGTAAATGGGAGTACGCAGCAGAAGCAATTGTTTCAGCTATTGCTTTACATGTTGAATAAAGTGAAACTTTAATCATAGGAGGCTTCCTTCCTGCTGATATCAATCTTCACCAATCAGGCATTTTCGGACAGTTAACCTACAGCCTGCATTCACTGCTTTCACAGAATTTTGAGGAGGGAGTGTTACTGCTCTAAACACAGAACGCAGTGAGGAAAGCGGTTTTGTATTTGCCCTATGGAAAGTAAGTATTAGAGCGACTTTAGTTAGAGGGATTGTAACGAGTTATTTTGACCGTATAGCCCTTTTAAATAGCCAAAACGAAAGCCAGAAGCTTATTTGATTAAGCTTCTGGCTTCTTTATATATTTAAACTTTATTTTTTGCGTTTTGTTAAACGTCCAAGAACGAATGCACCTGCTGCTACGGCAAGGACTGTGTTCGTTTTTTTCGTAAATACTTGCTTTGTCACAAGATTAATATTTTGAGGACGCTCTGCTAAACGGCGCATAAAGTAGCCATACCAATCTTCACCGAATGGTACATATACACAGAAATTATAGCCTTCTTTAGCAAGCTCTTTCTGCATGTCTGTACGGAAGCCGTAAAGCATTTGGAACTCGAATTTATCGAGTGGAATATTATTGTCAGCTACAAAGCGTTTTACGTGTGCAATTACATTATGGTCATGTGTTGCGATGGACGTAAATTTACCGTTTAGTAAATGATATTCGATTAACTCAATAAAGTTTAAATCGATATCTAATTTATCTTGGAAAGCAACTTCTACAGGCTCTTTATAAGCACCTTTTACGATACGTAGGCGATAGTCTTTGAATTTTTCGATATCGTCTTTTGCGCGGTAAAAGTAAGATTGGATAACAGTACCTACATTATTAAATGTTTTAGATAGTTCTTCAACCATATCAAAAGATGTTTGTAAACGACCGTAGTCTTCCATGTCAAAGTTAACAAATATATCATATGCTGCTGCTTTTTCTACAATCTCATATAAATTGTCGTAGCAAAAATCAACATCAATATCTAAACCTAATTGAGATGGCTTTAACGAAATATGTGCATTAGCACTGTTTTCATGAATAGCTTCAATAACAGCAAGGATTTGTTCTTTAGCTTTGATTGCTTCTTCTTCAGTTGAAACAAATTCCCCTAAATTATCTACTGTGCAAGAGATATTAAGTGCATTAAGTTCTTTGATGCTTGCAATTGTTTCTTCAATATTTGTACCAGCTACTACATTTTGTGCTCCTAATTTTAGGCCGTATTTTTTTGCAGTACTATTTAATAGTTGGTTTTCAGATAAGTGGATGAAAAAATCGCGTAATAACATGGTCATTCTCCTCACTGCATTTTCTTTTTAGTATAACATAATTTAGATAATATAATATTGATTTCGTCAGAACATTATTTCATTTCAAGTATTTGCATGCGTTCGTTAAAAAGTGCAGGATAGCTTAAAAAACCTATCATTATGCTCGATAATGTAGCGGTAGTTAGAAGGGCAAAAATGATTAATAGCTGAAACTGCACCGCTTGGATAGGGTCTGCACCACCAATTATTTGACCGCTCATCATACCCGGCAATTGAACGAGACCAATGGTTTTTTGGCTCTCAATCGTAGGAATCATACTCGCTTTGACAGCATTGATTAGCTGTCTATGAATGGCTTGTTTCGGTGTGCCTCCAAGCGATAAAATTAACTCTATTTCATTATGATGACTTGTAATTTCTGCTGTAAAACGATTTAAAAATAAAATAGACAATACCATTGCGTTACCAATCATCATACCACTAATTGGAATAATATATTGTGCAGTTGCTGGTACAATATTGAAACCGAGCAAAACACCTTGGGTAACAACTTCTATCACAATAAGAGTTAGCGCTATTTTCCAAGTAATTCCTTTAATACCTGCCCCTTTTTTACGAGCATTTAATGTTGCTACTAAAATCATTAACGCAACCATGAGGAAAATATAAAGATAGCTTTGAGCCTCAAAAACAAATTTTAAAATATATCCTACTGCAAGGAGTTGAATAATAGAGCGCAATGTTGCAATGATTGTATCTTTTTCAAGTCCTAGCTTTAAGGTTTTTGACAGTAGTAGAGGGATTAAAACAAAAATTAATGTTAAGGAAACTGTAGTATATGTCATGCATTCACCCCTTGTACAAATTCAGCCACACGTGGATTTTTAGGTGCGTTAAGTAAGGAGCTTTTTCCTGTTTCAATAAGCTCCCCGTCCATCATGACCCATGTATAGTGTCCGATTGTTAATGCTTGCTGTAAATTATGAGTTATCCAAATTATTGTGACATTGTATTTTTTATTGATTGTAGCAATAAGTGTCTCAATTTCCTGAACAGATTGACGGTCTAGTGCAGAGGTGATTTCGTCTAACAATAAAATGGAGGATTGATTAATAAGTGTTCTTGCAATAGAGACTTTTTGTCGTTGGCCTCCAGATAATTTATTCGTAGGACGTTGTAAAAAGCTTTGATCGAGTCCAACATCTTGTAAATATTGGATGGCTTCTTGCTCTGTTAGGCCTTTTTCTTGTAACGAACGAGGAAGTGCCAGATTTTCAAACACAGTCCCAGCAATCATAGGTGCTGCTTGAAGAGCGATCCCTACATGTTGTCTTAAAGCAGTTGGCTCATATGTAGAAATGTCTTGATTGTCAATTAATATTTGACCATCTGTAGATGATAATAGTCCATTACACAATTTAAGCAGAGTTGTTTTACCAGCGCCTGAAGGACCAACTAAAGTTGTGATTTTTCCTTTAGGGAATGACCCTGTAATCGATTTTAATATCGTCTTGTCATTTGCTGAAAAGCTGACCTGTTGAAGGTGAATAGCAGGTTCGAATAACGTATTCATATAGTTGAACTCCTTTGTACTAGTAGGTAAAATTACTGTAGCATGAAATAAAGGGGAGCTACAGCTATTTAGCGTTAATGATAATGATGGAATGTGGGGGAACAGGGAAATGGACATATTATATGTAGATACACTAACATATGCACAAGGCGATATGTATATCGTTGCCTCAGATGAAGGGCTTGTATACATTGGAACACCAAATGCACCGTTTGAAGAGGTAGAAGAGTGGGCGAAAAAGCCATTTAAAGGTTATCGCTTTGAAGAACATAAAGCAAAGTTACAGCCGTATATTAAACAATTAACAGCGTATTTAAATGGAGCGCTTACCGAATTTGATTTACCGATACATGTAAAAGGGACGCCGTTTCAATTAGCGGTATGGGATGCGTTGAAGGTGCTACCATATGGTACAACTACAACGTACTCAAATATTGCGCATCGCATCGGTAATCCGAAAGCAGTAAGAGCTGTAGGCAGTGCGATCGGTGCCAATCCAATATTAGCGATAATTCCATGTCATCGTGTGATTGGTAAAGATGGTAAGCTAACAGGTTTTCGTAGTGGACTAGCTATGAAAGAATTTTTACTTGCGTTAGAGAGAGCGTAAAAAGAAGAATCTGCATATGCTGCTTAAGGCGCGTGCAGATTCTTGTTCTTCGTTGCAAAGGAATAAAAGCTCAATGAGCACTATACATGTTCTTCTTGGACCTTAGTGTGTGTTTTACCGAAATGAGTTAGACGCTGAGCAAATGTCTCTCCTCGAACGGCAGAGCCTTTGAAAATATCCTGAAATTCATAAGCAGGGGCGCCGTGCTCGATGACGTCTAAGCCAGCGATTTCTTCCTCAGTGGAAACTCGTAATGGCACAAATGCTTTTATTATAAATAAACCAGCTGTTACTGAAACGCTAACCCAGGCAATTGTAGCGATAACCCCAATTGCTTGCACACCTAATAGGCCAAAGCCTCCTCCATAAAATAATCCTTGACCACCAATATCAAACAAGGCAACTGCAAGGGTACCCCAAGCACCACAGATACCATGCACAGCAATTGCTCCAACAGGATCATCAATTTTTAATTTCCATTCAATAAAGCGGACGCCCTCAACTAATAATGGAGCGGCAATCATGCCGATAATGATTGAACCGATAATACTAACATTCGCAGCACCAGCAGTAATAGCTACGAGCCCTGCTAAAGCACCGTTTAATGTTAGTGAGCCATCGATATGACCATATCGAAACTGTGTATAAAAGGCAGTAGCGACAACTCCAGCAGCCGCTGCGAAAAATGTATTTGCGATGACGATAGGAACAAGTTTAGGATCAGCAGCTAATGTAGAGGCACCATTGAAGCCGAACCAACCAAACCAAAGTAAAAATACGCCTAGAGCTCCTAGTGGAATGCTATGTCCTGTAATAACGTTAACACGACCATTTTCATATTTACCAAGACGGGGGCCGACCATAATCGCTGCTATAAATGCCGCAACTGCACCTGATAAGTGAACAGCAGTAGATCCAGCGAAGTCAACAAAGCCAAGATCTGTTAACCAACCTTGGCCACTCCAAACCCAATGACCAACAACAGGATAAACAAGAGATGACATGAGAATAATAACGCCGATATAAGCAAAGATATTCGTACGTTCTGCCACTGCTCCAGATAAAATTGTTGCTCCAGTTGCTGCAAACATTGTTTGGAAGATAAAGAAGGAAAGATCATCTACACCTGTTAAAGCGAAGCCACTTGTACCGAAGAAACCGCCAACTGTATCACCGAACATAATAGCGTAACCACATAGAAAATAGACGATACCGCCAAGTGAAATCGTAAGGAAGTTTTTCATAATAATATTGACTGCGTTTTTTGAACGCGTAAAGCCAGCCTCAACCATCGCAAATCCTGCATGCATAAAGAATACTAAAATTGTACCGAGCATCATCCAAACTAAATTTACAGATAATATTGCTTCATCCATATATATCGCCCCCTTTATTCTACTGCAATCGATCCGACTTCTTTTGTGCGGATACGAATTGCTTGTTCTACTGGATAAATAAAGATTTTACCGTCACCAACTTTGCCGGTTGCTGCATCACGTAATAAAACTTCTACAATTGGATCTACTTTTTCGTCATCCACAATCATTTCTAGTTTCAACTTCGGTAAAAATTCAATTTCATAGGTATTTCCACGAAATAACCCAGTCCGGCCTAATTGCTTTCCGCAGCCAGCAATTTCAGAAACACTTAGTCCTGCAATTCCTTCCTGTGCCAGTCCGTCCCTAACAGCGCCGAAAACTTCGGGACGAATGATTGCTTCTATTTTCTTCATCACTACCAGCTCCTTGTCGTAATTTTAATTTACATGTTAAAACGGCATCAAAAACAGTGCAATTATTTTTTTGTAATGCATGTTATGTTTTGTTACACCGTATATTTCGCGTTTCGTAATAGTTTGCTAAAAAGGTTTTTATAAAAGGAATGAAAGCGGTACTAAAAAATGTGTCTAAAATGTGTACAGTTCGAAATTTTCTGATTATTCGTGTGAGGAAATCTAACATGAATACAGGAGAATGTTCAAACGCAAGAATTTGGGTATATAGTGTATACTAGGACTAATTATCAAAGCGGAAGAAGGGGTTTCTTGTGAGATCAAACTATGCAGATGATAGCTTAGCGCTACACACGGACTTATACCAAATCAATATGGCAGAGTCGTATTGGGCTGATGGTATACATAATAGAAAAGCAATTTTCGAATTATATTTTAGAAAATTACCTTTTGGCAATGGTTATGCTATTTTTGCGGGGTTAGAGAGAATGCTTGAGTATTTACGTGATTTTCGCTTCAGTGATTCGGATATTGCGTATTTGCGTGAAGTAGTTGGTTATAAAGAGGATTTTATCGAGTATTTAAAAAATATTCGGTTTACAGGGGATATGTATTCTATGGCGGAAGGTGAGCTTGTTTTCGCTAATGAACCAATTGTCCGCATTGAAGCACCATTAGTAGAAGCACAGCTAATTGAAACAGCATTACTTAACATTGTGAACTACCAAACTTTAATTGCGACAAAGGCTAGCCGCATTAAACAAATTATAAAAAATGAGGTGGCGATGGAGTTCGGTACACGACGCGCTCAAGAGATGGATGCGGCCATTTGGGGAACACGTGCAGCGTTTATAGGTGGATTTGCTTCAACTAGTAACGTTCGAGCAGGTAAACTCTTTAATATACCAGTGTCGGGTACTCATGCACATGCACTTGTACAGGCCTATAAAAATGATTATGATGCATTTCATGCCTATGCAAAACGTCATCGTGATTGCGTGTTCCTTGTGGATACTTACAATACGTTAAAATCAGGTGTGCCAACAGCGATCAAAGTGGCTAAAGAGCTTGGTGACAAAATTAATTTTATAGGAATTCGTTTAGATAGTGGGGATGTAGCTTTCTTGTCAAAAGAAGCTCGTCGTATGTTAGATGAGGCAGGATTCCAAAACGCTAAAATTATCGTATCGAATGATTTAGATGAATATACAATCTTAAACTTGAAAGCTCAAGGTGCAAAAGTCGATGTGTGGGGAATCGGCACAAAGCTTATTACAGCTTACGACCAGCCTGCTTTAGGGGCTGTTTATAAAATGGTCGCTATTGAAAATAATGAAGGGCAATTAGAGGATACGATTAAAATTTCTGCGAATGCTGAAAAGGTAACGACGCCAGGTCTTAAAAATGTCTATCGCATTATTGATAGAAAGAATGGTAAGGCAGAGGGAGATTACATTACGATGCAAGATGAAAATCCTCAATCAGAGGAGCGCATTAAAATGTTCCATCCAGTTCATACATTCGTATCAAAATTTGTAACGAACTTTGAAGCGAAGAATTTACAACAACAAGTCATTAAAAATGGCGAAATTAATTATCAAAATCCTACTTTAGAAGAAATGCGTGACTATGCAGCTGAAAATTTGGAGTTGTTATGGGATGAATATAAACGTGCCATGAATCCTGAGGAATACCCAGTCGATTTAAGCCAAAAATGCTGGGATAATAAAATGCGCAATATTGAAGAAGCTCGTGAAATGGTTAATCGATTGTAAAACGTAAGGAGTGAAGGTGAAATGACATTACAGCAAGAAATCATTAAGGAATTACGTGTATTACCTACGATCGATGTTCAGGAAGAAATTCGCAAATCCATTGATTTTTTAAAGGAATATGCTCAGCGTAACAGCTTTGTAAAAGGATTTATTCTTGGGATATCAGGTGGACAAGATTCCACATTAACTGGAAAGCTAACACAGCTCGCAGTTGATGAGTTAAATGCCGAGGCGGGAGAAGTAAAATATTCATTTTGGGCTGTCCGCTTACCATATGGTGTGCAGGCTGATGAAAAGGACTGTCAGGATGCGATTGATTATATAAAACCTACGAAAACCTTCACAGTAAATATTAAAAATGCCGTCGATGCTAGTGTACAAGCATTAGCTAATGCAGGAATTGAACTAAGTGATTTTGTAAAAGGGAATGAAAAGGCACGTGAGCGAATGAAGGTGCAGTATTCTATTGCTGCTATGAATAATGCTGTTGTGCTTGGGACAGATCACGCTGCAGAGGCTATTACAGGTTTTTACACTAAGTTTGGGGATGGTGGCGCGGATTTAATGCCAATCTTCCGTCTCAACAAGCGTCAGGGTAAACAAATATTAACTGCACTTAATTGCCCAGAGCATCTTTATTTAAAGGTACCAACTGCAGATTTAGAGGAAAATCGCCCTTCTTTACCAGACGAAGCAGCACTTGGTCTGACATATGATCAGATTGATGATTATTTAGAAGGGAAGGAGATCCCTGAGGAAGCTCGTAAAACATTAGAAGGACATTATTTACGTTCTCAACATAAACGTCATATGCCAATTACAATATTTGATGATTTTTGGAAGTGATATACATTTGAGGCTCATCACCAATAGTTGGAGATGATTTGTTAAGAGTGGATCTTCGTTCCGACTTGGCGACTCCTTGGGAATCAGCGTTACAGCTGAGACCCTGCCTTTAGTCGGAACGAAAATCAACCCCATATTATGAAAATAGGCAATATTCAGGAAAAGAGTTATGAGAAAAAGTGATTAACCCCACTTTTGAAAATAGCTCTTTTCTCCTTTTTTTATGTAAGTTGGTTCTGTATTATTAAGTTTAAGCATATAATGTCGATATAAATACCTATAGAGTTGATAAAAAGTAAAGGAGGGTAATTATTTATGAGGACTTCTAGAGTAAGTGCGACGACAAGTAGTACATTTCGTAAAGAGCAACAGTATTTACATGCAGGGGATATAAGCCACAATTTCGGGCAAAATCCGAAACAACAGTTTAAAAATAGTATGAAAAATAATAAAGATAAGAAGAAAACTAGCAACCCTAAACAATTTCAACAACGCTCCAATAAAATAGAGGCTAGTTATTTGGACGGTGCATACGATTTACAAATACGCAATGAATTAAATGAAACGGCCGTTAAGCTAAGTCGTGTCAGCAAGCAAAAGAAGCTTCTCAATAGTTACCGCTCTTCAATATAACTGATCGTGAATGGAACTCTTTACATCTTTCTTGATGTAGAGAGTTTTTTCATTTGGGGAAAGTTTACTGGAAGTTAGAAAAGAAGAATAATCCTATTGACTGGTCATCACCAAAAGTTGTGGATGACATTTTTAAAAACATATGCGCTATATTTTAGTTGATTGTAGTGGAGAATGGACGCCCCCCAGGAAAGCGCCCAGTCGGAATGGAAATCAACCACACGTTTTGCTGAAGAGGCTATTGACTATCAAAAATGGAAATTTAATATCCTTTATTCAAAATATTTGAAGTCAAGATGTTCAATGAATATTCAAGATAATTTTTCCAATCCTTCACAGTAATTTTTAACTTATTTCACAACTTGTGTGTAAAGTAGTTAGTAGTAACAGAAAAAAGAAATTGGGGGAAGTAGTTGTGAAAAAATTATGGTTACCTGCGCTAGCGGTAGTACTTTTACTCGGTGCATGTGGTACAGAAAAAGAGAAAGTTAAGGAAGAAGAAACTAAGCAAGAGGTTGCAGCGAATGAAGCAGAAGCGAAGGATAAAACTGAAAAAGAAACTAAAAAAGAAACTGCTGTAGCTGATTCACGTTTACAAGAGCCGAAAGAAGATACAATGTGTGAAATGTGTAATATGAAAGTGTATATGAAGGACGAAGAGATGGGTGAATTCTCTACTCAAGCAATTAAAGAGGATGGAACAATTGCCTTTTATGACGACATTGGCTGTTTAGTAAATGCCGAAGTTGCAAATAATGAAAAGAACGAAAAATTTGTCCGTGATTTTAATACAAAAGATTGGGTAAAGGTTGATGATGCAACGATCGTCAAAACAGACCTAAAATCTCCGATGAATTGGGGATATGTTTATTTCAACGATAAAGCTGAGGCAGACAAATTTATCGCTGACAATCCAACTGCACATGTAGAAGAATTACAAAAAATTAAAGACGATGCATTAGAGCGTCGTAAAAAGAAAATGAAAGAAAAAGCTGAAAAAGAAGCCAAAGGTGAATCTGACTCTATGCATATGGAAGAGAAAGAGAAGAGTCATGATGGTCAAGGGCATTAATCGGATGGACTAGGGGGAATTCCTCTAGTCTTTTCGTGCTGAACTGGGAGGTATGGGATTGGTGAAAAAAATAGGGTTTGCCTTATTGTTTTATCTATTTGTCAGCCAGACAGTGTATGCAGATTTCGATGTACAGAATGCAATTGATGCAGCCAAACCAGGAGAGGTCGTACATATTCCTGTTGGTCGTTACCATGGCAACTTCATCGTGACAAAACCGATAATGTTACAAGGTGAAGAGGGAACTGAACTTATTGCTGAAGGAAACGAGCCGGCACTTCGAATTGAAAATACTGCCAATATAACTGTAGAAAATATAACTTTATCAGGTAAAAACAAAGCTATTGTCGCTAGTAATGTAGATGGACTTGAGCTACGTAAATTACAAATTGAAGACGTTCATACCGGTGTTCATGTACAAAGTTCTAAAAATGTACGTATACATGAAGTTAATGTGACTGGTAATGAGGGGCATTATTCACAAAAAGGTAATGGGATAGCTGTTTTTAAGAGTGAGGACATCATTATCGAGGACAATACCATTGAGCAAGTACAGGACGGAATTTATGTAGAGGATGTAAAGCGTATCGTAGTTCAACGAAATAAGGTTACGAACAGTCGTTACGGTACGCATTTTATGTATACGAGTGATGCTGAAGCACTTTTTAATACATATCTTCATAATGTCACAGGTCTTATGATTATGATGACAAAAGACATTCTCCTTGAAAGTAATACAGTAGCGAATCATGTTGATTTTAATGGCTACGGAATGCTGCTATATGATGTACAGCAAGCGGAAATTAAGTTTAACACCATCAAAAATAATAGAACTGGTGTAGCACTACAGAAAAGTTCGAATGTTCAAGTTGAAACAAATGATTTTCAGATGAACCAAACAGCACTTGAGGGTACAAAGGTAAGTGAAGACACCACGGCTAGTAATAATAGCTTTACAGGTAATATTTTAACGGCGCGCTCCGATAAGCAAGGCTTTAAACTAGTAGGCAACTATTACGATGATTATTCGGGAATTGATTTAGAAGACAATGGTTTCGGCGATGTCCCGTACGTGGCTGTGTCAAGCTTTGGTCAATGGATGGTACGTCAGCCTGTTTACCAATATTTCGTAGAATCTCCGAGTGTCATTTTACTGACATCTCTTGATCGGCAAATCAACAAAACTGAAAAGAATATGCTAGTTGATAATACTCCGAGATTGGCGATGAAGGATACTGAAGAAAAGAATAAGATGAATGTGGTGCAAATGCTAGTAGGTTTATTCTTGACATTAAGTAGTTTATGGCTATGGAAAAGAGGAATAACAGAATGAAGAAATGGATCATGATTGTAATGCTATGTTGTGGTGTGTTGGTGGGGTGTAGTGAAAAAACATATGAGCCTCGTGAAATAGTTAGTGAAACCGATGTTTGCAAAATTTGTAATATGAGTATAGTTCACAATGCGTATGCTGGTCAGATTGCGCTGAAGAATGGTGATTATGAAATTTTCGACGACATTGGCTGTCTTATGGAATATATAGAAGCAAATGGAGAAGATGAGATTGGAGCTGCCTATATAAAAGACGCAGCAAAAGATGAATGGATTGACGTTTTTGAAGCTGTGTATGTGTACAACAAGGATTATTGGACACCGATGAATTATGGGGTAGTTGCATTCGATACGAAGGAAGCGGCACAGGAGTGGATGTCTAAAGAGGGTGATGGGCAGCTACTTACTTATACGGATTTAGATGATTTTAAATGGGGGATCCATGAGTAATGTATAGTATGCTTATCAAACTAGAATTGAAGCAAATGCTCAGAAGTCGTTGGATGCAACTGGTCGGTATACTTTTCACATTCGTTTTTACAGCTATCATTGTGATTCAGCAAATGGCACTGCCAGATGTAGAGGGCTTTACGCGGCAAACAGCCTCGTTTTTAAATGTATTGCTGTTTTTATTACCGCTTTTTATATTAACTATCGGAAGTATGAGTGTAGCTGGTGACGTGGAATCAGGTTGGTATTCTTTATTAAAGACATATCCGATGACACGTAAACAATATATTTTAGGAAAGTATATGGCATCCGTGCTTGCCTTTTTATTGGTCGTTGTAGTAGCGTTTGGGGCTATACTAGCGCTTGGTGGATTTTTAGGTGGAGTACGTCTACCGTTTATTTTCATTATCCTAACATTGCTATGTATATTCATTTTTGTGTCATTGGCCATTGCGGTTGGGGCATTTGCGAAAACAAGATTATTTGCACTGTCGTTATCACTTGTTTTTTGGTCAATCTTTTTGTTGCTTATTTCTTACGCTTTAATGGCTATTGGAACTGTCGTGGCGGGGCATGTTCTGCAAAAGCTGACAATTATAGCGATACACATTAATCCTGTAGAATGGCTACGCTTTGGCTATTTCATTTTTACGGATCAGGCTAGCGTGCTTGGACCAGCATTTTATAATATAACGCAGTTTTATTCATCACCATTAGGTTACGCAGTGTACGTGGCGGTGACATTGCTTTGGATAGTATGTCCATTAGCTTATGCTAGAGTCCGTTTATCTTCTTTCAATGAAAGAAGATAAAGCCTCCGGCGGATGTCACAGAATCGGAAAGGAGTTCTTTGTGCAAGCACAAAGTCGATTCTGGACGCAATTATGCCGAGGCATAATTGATAGAAAGGAGATAGAAGATGATGCTATTAGAAGCAAAGGAATTATCGAATATCTATGACAATAATAGAGGTCTTCAAGAAGCCTCCTTTTCTTTACAGGCGGGGCGTATTTTAGCGCTTGTAGGAGGAAATGGTGCTGGAAAGAGTACTTTAATTCGCCTGTTAACTGGCCAAGAAAAGCAAAAATCAGGAGAGATAATATGGCATAAACCACAAGCTATTCGATACATGCCTGATGATGTGGATTTTCCGTCCATGTTAACAGCAGTAGAAATTTTGCAGCTTCTTGCCTCTTTGAAGAAAATTGATAAAGAACAACAAGAAGATGTACTAAGACGCGTTGCTTTATGGGATGTTCGAAAGCAAAGAGTGAAGCATTTCTCAAAGGGCATGCGTCAACGGCTTAATCTCGCCCAAAGCTTACTTGGCGATGGCTCGCTGCTTATTTTAGATGAGCCGACAAATGGCCTTGATCCGTTTTGGATAGCAGAGCTGAAAAAAATGATGCTAGAGGAAAAAGAGAGGGGCAGTACCGTAATATTTTCCACGCATTTACTTGCTTTTGCGGAGGAAATAGCAGACGACGTGTTAGTTTTACATGAAGGAAAAATACTTATTTCTGGTAATTTAAAGGAAATACTTTTACAAGAAGATTCATCTTCTTTAGAGAATTTATGGTTAAAAAAATTAAATTTGTAACATTTTGATAGGTAATGACGTTATACTAGGAGATAGGCTTGTTTGAACGAGAATTCAAACAAGCCTTCTTTCTCATTCTAAGGTTTTATTACCACTATTATATAATTGTGTTACAAAACATATTTCGTTATGCTTAAGAAAGTTATCATGCAATTCAAACAATTGTTGGATGAAATAGGAGGTTTTTTGAATTATGAGTTCACACATACAAGATGTATTAGAAAATATAGAAAAAGTAATGATAGGCAAAAGAGAGGTTGCGGAGCTTAGCATAGTAGCCTTGCTGGCAAGGGGACATGTCTTGCTTGAGGACGTACCTGGTGTCGGTAAAACGATGATGGTACGAGCACTGGCAAAATCCTTTGATGCACAGTTTAAAAGGATTCAATTTACACCTGATTTATTGCCGTCAGATGTTTTGGGGGTATCCATTTATAATCCGAAAACGTTGGAATTCGAGTTTCGACCTGGTCCGATTATGGGAGATGTCATTTTAGCAGATGAAATTAACCGTACATCTCCGAAAACACAGTCTGCTTTACTCGAAGGAATGGAGGAAGCATCTGTCACTATTGATGGTAAAACGTTAACAATTAACCAGCCGTTTTTCGTTATGGCCACTCAAAATCCAATTGAGCATGAAGGCACATATCCGTTACCAGAAGCACAGCTTGATCGTTTCTTGCTAAAAATAAAGATGGGCTATCCTACACGAGGGCAAGAAGTGGAGATTCTACGTCGTGCTGAACATGGTAAGCCGATTGAAAAAATTGAAGCTGTGCTAACCGTTGCACAATTAATTGAATTACAGGAACTTGTACAAGGTGTACATGTTGAAGGATCTGTTAAAAACTATATGGTCGAGCTAGCGACTCAAACAAGGGAAGATAGTTATGTGCATTTAGGAGTGAGCCCTCGGGCAACAATTGCCTTAATGAAAGCCTCACAAGCTTATGCATTTATAAAAGGGCGTAGTTATGTTATTCCTGACGATGTCCAATATTTAGTGCCGTTTGTCTTTAGTCATCGTTTAGTATTAAAACCAGATGCCCGTTATGATAACGTGGCGGCAGAGGAAATTATTGAGCGTATTATTGCGAAGACACCTGTGCCAACGAAGAGGTTTGCTGAGCAATGAAGAAATGGCAAACTTTTATAGAGAAAAGTAAACATTTCTTATTAGTATCTTTGTTAATGATCGTAACGTTTTGTTATGCCATGTTCCAAGGTGGATTTGTCAGCTGGTTCGTATTTTTTACGGTTAGTCCATTTTTGTTATATGCATTTGTTTTCTTACTAGTAAAAGAAGATATTCTCCTTGTGGAACGCAAAATTGAGCCCTCTCATATTGAAAGTGGGCAATCTGCTAAGGTTACAATTTCGGTAGAACGAAAAACACGTTTTCCGTTTGCTTATATGATGATGGAGGAACTTGTGAACAGTGAAGCCCTTGTTCAATCGAAGGTGCAAGGAACGAATGCTATTAAGTTTGTAGGCTTCAGGAAAAAATTTAGTTGGAATTATGTACTGGAAAATATGCCCCGTGGCGAGCATCGTTACTTAGGTGTTAATATTGTTTTCTGTGATTTTTTTGGCTGGGCAAAAAAGAAAGTTGCGGCAGAAAAGGAACAAGTCATTTTAATTTATCCGAGAGTACGAGAAATGAGGTATGCCGCACTTCAAACCAAATTTGATGTTGGTACAATGATGTCACCTTATTCGATTGTTAAGGATACATCAATGGCTGTTGGCTTACGTGAATACGTTCCAGGTGACCGTTTTTCGTGGATTCACTGGAAATCATTTGCGAAAACACAAACATTGCAATCTAAGGAATTTGAAGATCGTCAATCACAAGAGTTATTGTTGGTACTCCATGCCGAAAAGTCTCCGTTATTTGAAGAAAAAATTGAGCTTGTGGCATCGATGTTACAAACAATTGTCGAAGAACGAGGAGATATTTCATTTGTTTTAGCTGGTACCAACACGAAGGTGTTTCCAATTATTCAAGGTAATAAGCAGCTAGATCAAGTAATGTATCATTTAGCTGCTTTAAAACCTGCGGAAACTGTCAAATTCCAATTACGAGATCAGCAAGTCTTTAAGCATGTTGCAACGTTACTGTATGTTACGAGTGAAGTATCAGATGAATTACTTCATAATCTTGCTAATATGGTGAAAAACTGTATTTGTTTTGTAGTAGCGAAGGAGCCACCTATGCAAACAGAGTTAGCAAAGCGTTATAAGCAAATTCAACTTGTGCATGTAGATCCAACAGATTTTTATCATTTGTTCACGGAGGTGATGAAGCCGTGAAAAAATCACTAGGAAATTTTATAGAACTAGCAATAGCATACGTAATTATTTTTCTAATTTTACGTGAATGGCTTATTCCTGTAATGGAGCTAACAAATACAGGATTTTTACATTTATTTTTAGTGTTTATTGGTTTATCACTAGTACTTAGCTTATTTCAAGTACATCCATTACTTTCGGGATTAGTGAAATTTGGCTATATTACTTGGTTTATAGTGTTTACTTATAGTGAAAATCCATTGATATCTGGACAGACATTACCTTTTTTAATAAATGAATGGAAATGGAATATGACAACCATTCTTTCGGGCGATTTTGGACAAGTATCAGATGCGTTTAGGACTACGCTATTCCTTGTGCTTATTTGGATGTTAATATATCTAATTCACCACTGGATAACTGTGCGGAAAAATATATTCTATTTCTTTGTGTTAACGGTATTCTTTATTGCCACACTAGATACATTTAGTGACTATGATGGAAAAGTGGCCATTGTTAAAGTTATTGTGCTTGGATTAATGATGACTGGCTTTCTTTTTGTCAAGCGCTTATGGCTTCAAACAGATGCACCAAGCAGTATAGGAAAGTGGAAACTTGTTATACCGATGATTGTTTCGGTAATGCTTGTTAGTACAGTGGCATTCTTTTTACCTAAGGCAGGACCGACTTGGGCTGATCCAGTGCCTTTTATTCAAGGGGTTGCAGGGCAAGGGGACTCAGGAACAGGTAAAAAAACAGTTGGTTACAGCGAGGATGATAGCCGATTAGGGGGGCCGTTTCAAGGTGATAATACACTAGTTTTCACAGCAACTTCCCGTGATCGTCATTATTGGCGGATAGATACAAAGGATACTTATACATCGAAGGGCTGGATTCTTTCAGAGGGGAACTTTGGAAAAAATGTTTATCAGAACAATAACCCTATCCTAACTTCGTTACAAGTTGGAACTCCTGAAAATGAACGCCAGATTCAGATGGACATTGCTACTCCAATGCCATTTTTAATTCAAACGTATGGCATGATATCTGTTTCTGCTCAAGATTCACCTCTGTTTATTCAGGATGGACGTACTGAAAAAATAGCAATAGAACAACAAAATGGCGAGTCAAAATCATTGTCTAACTATACGATAGATTATAGTGAGCCAGTATATAGCATGGAGCAGCTCCAAACGTCAAAACCATCCATGCTAGGAACATTAGATTCGTCCTTTGATCGTTTTTTACAGTTGCCAAATACACTTCCACAACGTGTAGGGGATTTAGCGAAAGAAATCACACAAGATAAGGCTTCGGTATATGATCAAATAAAAGCAGTTGAGAGATATTTTTCAACGCATGGCTTTAGATACGATAAAACAGATGTAGCAATCCCTGCTGAGGATCAAGATTATGTTGACCAGTTTTTATTTGATACTAAAGTGGGTTACTGTGATAATTTCTCAACAGCAATGGTAGTGCTCCTACGTTCCGCGGGGATACCCGCACGCTGGGTAAAAGGCTTTGCACCTGGTGAACCTGGTCCGATGTCAGATGGTTTACGTGAATATCGAATTACGAATGATAATGCACATTCGTGGGTGGAAGCATACGTACCTGGAACAGGCTGGATGGAGTTTGAACCAACGATTGGCTTTTCGAGAAATATTAATATTGATTATGATATAAAGCAAGACACTCCACAGCAAGAGCAAGAATTGCAGCCAGAAAAAAAACAAGAGCTACCAGAGAAGAAAGAGCAAGAACCAAAGAAAGAAACATCTAGCCAAACAACACTTAGCTTAGATGCAGTATGGACATGGTTTAAAAAACTTACTTATGTATGGATTGCTCTAGGCATTTTGATGATCATCGCTGGGATTACTCTGTTTATGCAACGTAAAACGTGGATACCTAAAATGCAAGTACGTGCATATCGTAAAAAAGAAGCGAACTGGACAAACTTTGATGCTTCTTATCATGCGTTAACGAAGCAACTATCTCGTATTGGATTACGCCGAAAAGAAGGCGAGACATTGCGAGCATTTGCTGAACGAGTTGATGCATCGTTAGAGACAGAGCAGATGCAAAAACTGACCGCTGTATATGAACAACATATTTATGGCAAGGATAAACAAGAGGTTGATTTTATAAAACTGAAAGAAAGTTGGGAATATTTAATCAATCGCACTATCAGTTGATTTTGATGGGTACAAAGAGTAAAATGAAAAAAAATTATATATGATTAGGATTGCTTTCATATAAGTTCGATAATAAGGTTCGGATGTTTCTACGAAATCACCATAAATGATTTCTCTATGAAGGTGAATGTTTTGGATAGGTGAGAAGGTTAGTAAAATACTTGTCTTTGCTACGCATTCGCCTTTGTAAATTTAGAGCTTATGAACGCGTAGGAAGTCTTTACTTTCATACGCGTTTTTCTTTGAACATATGAAAAGTTCCTTTAAAAATAGTAGAAGAGGTGGAAATATTGTCAGCTAGCCCTTTATTAAAAGAGCAAGAAAAAATCGTCGTTCTTGACTTCGGTAGCCAATTTAACCAATTAATTACGCGTCGTATCCGTGAATTTGGTGTATTCAGTGAGTTACATCCACATACGATTACGGCAGAAGAAATTAAAGATATGAACGCAGCAGGTATTATCTTTTCAGGTGGTCCAAACTCTGTATATGATGCAAATGCCTTCCATGTAGACCCGGCTATTTTCGAATTAGGCTTACCAATCCTAGGTATTTGCTACGGTATGCAATTAATGGCACATACACAAGGCGGTAAAGTAGAAGGTGCTGAAACACGCGAATATGGTAAAGCTGAGATCCAAGTAACAGCTTCAAACAAACTATTCGGTGAGTTACCAACAGAACAAATCGTATGGATGAGCCACGGTGACCATGTAACAGAAGTGCCTGCTGGCTTTGAGGTAATCGCAACAAGTGCTGCTTGCCCAATCGCTGCAATGGCAAATGTAGAACGTAAACTTTATGCAGTACAATTCCACCCAGAAGTACGTCACTCTGTATACGGTAATGATTTATTACGTCAATTCGTGTTCGATGTTTGTGAAGCAAAAGGCGACTGGTCAATGGCAAACTTCATTGAGCTTGAAATCGCGAAAATCCGCGAAATAGTAGGTGACAAAAAAGTATTATGTGCACTTTCTGGCGGTGTAGACTCTTCTGTAGTAGCCGTATTAATTCATAAAGCAATTGGTGATCAGCTTACTTGTATGTTCGTAGACCACAACTTAAACCGTAAAGGTGAAGTTGAACAAGTAATGAAAACATTCACTGAAGACTTTGACATGAATCTTATTAAAATTGATGCACGTCAACGTTTCATGGATAAGCTTGCTGGCGTTTCTGACCCAGAGAAAAAACGTAAAATTATCGGTAACGAATTTATTTACGTATTCGATGAAGAAGCGTCTAAACTTGAAGGAATGGACTTCTTAGCACAAGGTACACTTTATACAGATATCATTGAATCTGGTACAGCAACTGCCCAAACTATTAAATCACACCATAACGTTGGTGGTCTTCCAGAAGACATGCAATTCAAATTAATTGAGCCACTTAACACATTATTTAAAGATGAAGTGCGCGCATTAGGGCTAGAGCTTGGTCTTGATGAAAAAATCGTTTGGCGTCAACCATTCCCAGGTCCTGGTCTAGGTATCCGTGTACTTGGTGAAGTAACAGAAGAAAAACTAGAAATCGTACGCGAATCTGATTTCATCCTACGTGAAGAAATCGCCAAAGCTGGTCTTGATCGTGACATCTGGCAATACTTCACGGTATTACCGGACATCCGTTCAGTTGGCGTAATGGGCGATGCTCGTACGTATGACTACGCAATCGGTATCCGTGCGGTAACATCTATCGACGGTATGACTTCTGACTGGGCACGCATTCCTTGGGATGTATTAGAGAAAATCTCTGTTCGCCTAGTAAACGAAGTAAAACACGTGAACCGCGTGCTGTATGATATTACATCTAAGCCACCTGCAACTATTGAGTGGGAATAATTAAATAACAGCTAGAAAAAGCTTGGAGAGCCTTATCTAATAAGGTTTCTACCAAGCTTTTTTGTTTTGTGATACAAGATCTGATACCATAAATCTAAATAAAAGAAATATTTGGTTAGTATATCTTTATCTGGCTCATCACCAAAAGTTGTGGATGACATTTTTTAAAATATACGCGCTGTATATTAGTTGATTTTCGTTCCGACTGGGCGACTCCTTGGGGATCAGCGTCACAGATGAGACCCTGCGGCGAGCATGTAGAGGAACGAAGACCTGGATTTATCGAAACAAAATCGCTCATTATCGAAACTATTTGAGCTTTTATCGAAACAAAATCTCATTTTATCGAAACTATTTGGGCTTTTATCGAAAAACAAGCTCTTTCTAGCAAAGAAATCAACCACACGTTATGGTGAAGAGCCCTATATCCTACTATGCTGATTACAGTATATCTTTTTTAGATTTAAAACTATTAAAAAGATATACTAGATACTTTATTAATAATGTTACTTATTGTGCTCTTGAAACTCTTTTTTTAAGGATAATACTTGCTAAGCTTTAGGTATAGTAAACTAATGAATATAAATAGCTCTATGTAGTTGTTTAGTTTAGATTAGGGGGATTGAAATGGGAAAAAATATAGCGATGATTCATACACTTGCTGTTGGTATGCCGAAAGAATTGCATTATAGTAATGGGCGTTCAATGATTACAGGGATTGAAAAACGAAAAATACAAGAAGTTTATTTGTCTGCTCGTGGATTTGAGGGGGACGATGTAGCAGATAAAAAACATCATGGTGGTCCTGACCGTGCCGTTTGTTTATATCCTGCGGAGCATTATATACAATGGGAACAGGAAATTGGTAAACCGTTGCCGACAGCGGCATTCGGTGAAAACTTAACAGTAACGAATATGTTGGAAGCTGATATTTGTATTGGCGATATTTATAAAATAGGTGATGCTGTCATCCAAATTACCCAAGGACGTGTACCATGTAGTACGATTGATAAATATACTGAGGTGAACATATTACTCAAACGTTTAATTGAAACAGGCTATACGGGCTTCCTTGCGCGTGTACTGGAAGAAGGGAAAATCTGTGCAGATTCAAAAATTGAATTAGTGGAAAAGGACCCTGCGCGTGTTTCTGTCTTGCACTGCAATGAAGTGTATTTTAAAAACAAAGACGCACTTGCGATGAAACGTATACAAGCAGTTGATGCATTAGCAGAAGATTGGAAACAAAAATTAGAAAAAAGAATTCAGCTCTTGCAAAGTAAAGTAATGAATTAAACATATGCCGATCAAGAGAGCTCTCCTGTAATCGCTGTATTATAATCTGCTAGAATTCGAATGGATTCTAGCGGATTTTTTCGTATGAGTTTCAATACAGATAGATAAAAGGGGTAAATTGTTAAATGCATTCACTTAGTACTTTGTGAAAGTTGAGTTATAAATAAAAATTTTCTATGCATAAAAATAAGTATATTACGTAAGTGAAGTGAATAGACCTATGGTGAAAAACGGTAAAGGCACTCTGTTTGAGTGATATTTACTGTTTTTTTGTTGTTGTATAAAGATAAATGAAATGGAAAAAATATAGAATTTGTCTGAATTGAATGAACTAAAAGTCCTTAATTGTTTAGAATTTGTTTAGTGTCTGAATATATAATAAGTCCATAAACCTAAAAGGTGGTGAGTTCTATTATAAAAGACATAACAAAAGTAGGACTGATACATGAAAAACTGTACACCACAATTCATAAGTCGTCGTGATTACCTATACTGTGGAGTACTTATTAGAATGTATTCATTTATGGAAACAAGTGATTTAAAGGAAAGAGGGATCAACCTATTGTTTGTGACATATCTTTCTGACATTAAGAAAGGATATAAATCGTCAGTAAACACTAACAGGTATCTCTCTAGGCTTAGAAAAGGAGAGAAACATGAAAAAAATAAACATAGCAGTACTCTTATTGCTGCTCGTATTTCAAACAGTACTATCACCAATTTCAGTGTTTGCGAGTGAAGTGGACCAAAATAATGGAGCACATGAAACACTTGGAACAACTGAAGCAAAAAGTTCAGAAGAACCATCTGTAGTAGAAAACGGACCAGAAGCTAATGAAAGCGCTGGTGTAAATGATGGGGCAGTAGGAGAAGAAAAGAGCGTTGATTTACCTGAACAATCAGGAGAACCAAATGCTCCTACAGAAAAACCAAGTACCCCTACAGAAGAATCTAAAACTGTCGGGGAAAATAGTAACTCAACAAAATCCGAACCAATTAAAGAGGATAGTAACTCAACAAAACCAGCACCAACTGAAGAAAATGGTAACTCGGCAAAACCAGTACCAACTGAAGAAGGTGTTTCACCAGAACCAACCGAACCGAATGTTTCTGTTGTAGATAAAGCACGAGAACTAAGTCATGCAGGATTGCTTGATAGTGCCGAAATTAAAAAAACAGATTTATCATACGGTGAACAAACAGGAATTCTTGTAAAATTTAGTGAAAAGTCTGATGTCAAATTAAAAACAGGCGATACACTTACGATGACATTGCCATCAGAATTAAGAGGGTTCAATTCGACTATTGAACTAGAAGATTACGGTTCGTGTAATGTGACTGGTGGACAAGTCGTATGTACGTTCAATGACAAAGTAGAGTCACGTGAAAACATTAGAGGTTACTTTGAATTTACTATTCAAGCAACAAATGTAGAATATGGAAAATCGAAAACGATTAATACGGACTTTGGAACAGATTTAAGTAAGCAAGCTGTAACAATTACGCATCCAAGTGGTGGTTCTTCTCCAGGAGTCTTCTTCTATAAAGCAGGAGATATTCAGCCAGATAAATCAGATGAAGTTCGCTGGTTCCTAAACTTCAACTTAAAGAGAGAAAGCCTTGAAAGTGATATCGTTTTACACGATCAATCGCAAGGTGGTCAAAAAATACAGCGAGATAGCTTTTATATCAGCACAAATGGCAATTTAGGTGATCGCTATTTCACACCTGCAGAGTTTGAAAGCAATGGGTATGGACATGTGCATTTTGAAGATGATAATTCATTTGAAGTAGTGATTAAACAAGAACATGCAAGCTCAACATCATTCACTGTAAGTTATAAAACAACTATTACAGCTGAAGGGGTAAATGAAAAATATCTGAAGAATGCATATGATTTGACTTACACAGTCAACGGCCAAGAGCCAGTATCTGAGAAAAACATGGTTGAAGTAAAAAATGTTTTTTCTAATGGCTGGGCTGAGGGAGATTTGCCAGACAAAGGTACATTAAGAATACTAAAACATATAGAAGGTAATAAAGAGCAAGTCATTCCAGGTGTTCAATTCAAAGTTTTCTCAAAAGATGGTCAACAAATTGGCGATCAATATACAACCAATGACAAAGGAATTGTAAAAGTACCAAACTTAAAAGCTGGTGATTACTATATAAAAGAAGTATCAGCTCCTAAATATGTAACGTTTGATGAAAATGAGGAATTTCCATTTACAATAGAAGCTGGCGCTACAAAAGGTGTAGAAGTAGCAATTGGTAACAGTTTAAAAAAATTCTCAATTGAGGGAACAAAAACTTGGGAAAACGATAGTGAACAAGATCGCCCTTCAGACATCAAAGTAGATTTACTAAAAGACGATGAGGTTATTGCTACAAAAACAGTAACAGCAGAAAACGGTTGGAAATATAACTTCGGTAACTTAGATCAATACACAGCAGGCGGTAAAGAAATCAAATATGCTGTGAAAGAGCAACCAGTAGAGGGATATGAGTCTAAAGTTGAAGGTTATGATATTGTAAATACAAAAATCCCTAAAGGATCAATTGTTTTAACGAAAATAAATGCTGATACGAAAGAAAAATTAGAAGGCGTTGAATTTGCGTTAATTGACGATCAAGGCAAAGTAATTAAAGAAAAATTAGTAACTAATAAAAATGGTCAAATTAAAGTAGATAACCTAAGTCCAGGTAAATATGCGTTTGTGGAAACAAAAGCATTATATGGATATAAACCTTTACATGAAAAAACTGAGTTTACAATTGAGCACGATAAAGAAGATGTTCAAGTAACGGTAGAAAATTCCTATAACAAGACAACTGTAGTGTTGACAAAACATAGTAAAAATGAACAAGGTCCAGTATTACCTGGTGCAGAATTCAAACTCGTTAATCAAAAGGGCGAAGTAATTGTATTAAAATTAGTAACAGATAAAGACGGTCAAATTAAAGTAGATAACCTAAGTCCAGGTAAATATGCGTTTGTGGAAACAAAAGCACCAAAAGGTTACCAACTTGATGCCAAACCAATCGAATTTGAAGTTAGTTTGGTAGACAAAGAATCTGTTATTCAGTTAAAAGCATTTAATCAAGTTGAACCAAGTGAAAAACCGACAACACCAGAAAAACCGGTGGAGCCAAGTGAAAAACCGACAACACCAGAAAAGCCGGTGGGGCCAAGTGAAAAACCGACAACACCAGAAAAACCGGTGGGACCAAGTGAAAAACCGGTAACACCAGAAAAACCGGTAGAACCAAGTGAAAAACCGATAGAACCAATTGAAAAAACATATGACCCTAAATATGAGGGTAATGTAGTAGAGGAACCAAAGCCAGAACAACCGGTGGAACAGAATGGAACGAAAGACTCCGAGGATACAGGTAATGTAGAGGATCAAAAAATTCCAGAGAAACAAGAAGAACAACTGGTGAAACCGATTGAAAAAACATATGATCTAAAAAATGCGGGTAATGTAGTAGAAAAGCAAATCAACAAAGATGTTCAAAATGTAAAAGCTGACAAAGAGAAGCAACAAACTTCAAATGAACGCTTACCTCAAACAGGGGAAAGTAACGCAACTTTATATCAAGTAATTGGTTTAGTCTTAGTAGCTTTAGCAGGTTTGTTATTACGACGCAGAAAAGAAATTTAAAAAAGTCACATCAGAAAAGCGCGAAAATCAACGTTTCTAAAATTGATTTTCGCGCTTTTTAAGGTTTTGAGCAGTTATGTAATCTATATTCCTACACCGTCCATTTAGTGGTTGAGTTGACGGTATTCGATAATATATAGGTTGTATAGTCTGCGAAGTCGTTCTGTACTGATAGAGCTATCATATTAAAAGATGTTTGAAATATAGCTGTAAGTACGATCGTTTTAACAGCGTACTTTAAAGCGTCTGTATTGATGGAGCATGCAATTAATGGTTCTGAATTTATTGATGAGCAGTGAGGTAGTTTTGCAGACGGTTTGCCGTTTGAATGTGCACAAAGAATATTTGATTTTCAAGATTAATATAAAAATAAACGTTAATTTTAGAGAACATGAACATTAAATAAGTATTTTACACGAACTTTCGTATTTTATTTATGAAAAATGTTCGGAAATAGGGTTGAAATCTGAAAAATGAAATGATATATTACGATTGTAAATTAAATAAGTCGTCGTATAATGTCGGGGATAAGGCCCGTGAGTTTCTACCAAGTTACCGTAAATAACTTGACTACGATTTTAGTTATATATATCAATGTATAGAAACTAATCAATTTCACACAAAAACGGTGATGAAATGTATCGTAGACATGCGACTAGTAGAGTAGTCAGCGTGTCTTTTTTGTTTTCGATATTGAAGACGACCATACGGAGGATTTCTTTAAAATGAAAAAGTATTTCATGTTCGATGAATTAGGAACTAATTATCGCCGCGAAGTTCTTGGTGGTTTTACAACGTTCTTAGCAATGGCTTACATTTTAGTGGTAAACCCAGTAACATTGACATTAGCGAATGTAAAGGATTTACCAGACGCTTTACGTATGGATTATGGAGCAGTGTTTGTTGCAACTGCAGTGTCAGCAGCAATTGGTTGTTTTATTATGGGGATCTTGGCAAAGTATCCGCTCGCTTTAGCACCAGGTTTGGGACTTAATGCATTTTTTGCTTATACAGTAGTATTAGTAAATGGTAGTCCGTGGCAGCATGCACTAGCAGCAGTATTTATTTCAGGTCTATTTTTCTTATTATTAACATTAACAGGCTTACGTGAAAAATTAATTAATGCTATCCCTATGGAATTAAAATTAGCAGTAGGTGCTGGTATCGGTTTATTCATAGCTTTTATTGGGATGCAAAATGCACACATTATAGTTAAAAATAATGCAACTTTAGTTGGTATCGGTAATTTACACGAACCACAAGTATTGCTAGCGATTTTCGGTATTATAGTGACAGTTATTTTAATGGTGCGTGGTATTAAAGGCGGCGTATTCTACGGAATGGTAATAACATCAATCGTTGGTATGTTTACAGGCCTAGTTGATTTGCCTGAAAAAGTTGTATCAGCACCACCTAGCATTTCACCAACGTTTGGAGCGCTATTCAGTTCTTTCTCTGACCCAAGCTTTTATACATTATCAATGCTGTCAGTAATTTTAACTTTCTTATTTGTTGACTTCTTTGATAATGCAGGGACATTGATTGCGGTAGCTAACCAAGCAGGATTAGTTAAAGATAATCGTTTACCACGCGCGGGTAAAGCTTTAATTTCTGATTCAATTGCAACGATTATTGGTTCAATTTTGGGTACATCTACTATTACATCTTATGTCGAATCTTCTTCAGGTGTAGCAGCTGGTGCCCGTTCAGGTTTCGCTTCAATTGTAACTGGATGTTTATTTTTATTATCACTATTCTTTTTACCGTTGTTAGGAGTTGTTACTCCAGCTGTTACTGCTCCAGCATTAATAATAGTAGGAGTTTTAATGGTTTCTTCTTTAGGCCAAATTGCTTGGAATCGTTTTGAAATCGCAGTACCATCATTCTTAACAATGATTATGATGCCGTTAACATATTCAATTGCAACTGGTATTGCAGTAGGTTTCATTTTCTATCCATTAACAATGATTATTAAAGGGAGAGCGAAAGAAGTAAATCCGATTATGTATGTCTTCGCGGTAATCTTCTTATTGTATCTAGCAACTTTATAAAATAGAAGCTGTTCACAAATTCGATTTGACGATATTTGTGAGCAGCTTTTTTTGTTGGGAAGAATAATTTTTTACAGAAACATTTATATAGGAAAGGATTCATTTTTCTATGAATTCAATTTCACGGAATTATTTTTCTTTTTAAATACGGTTGTATTACTAGAAGATTAGTGATATATTTAAACACGTTGTTACGAAACATAAACAACAACATAAAAAATACTAACATAAAGAGTTGACGTAGAGTTAACATTATGTTAAAGTATAGAAAGTCACTTAAGCGTGACAGAATAATGAACCTTGAAAACTGAACAAGCAAAACGTAATCAATAAAGTTTTTAGTAGCTAACCTTGAGTTGGTGAACGAAACAAAATTTTGGACATCAAACATGATGCCAGCAAAACAATTTGAGCTAATCAAATTTCTTTTTATGGAGAGTTTGATCCTGGCTCAGGACGAACGCTGGCGGCGTGCCTAATACATGCAAGTCGAGCGAACAGAGAAGGAGCTTGCTCCTTTGACGTTAGCGGCGGACGGGTGAGTAACACGTGGGCAACCTACCTTATAGTTTGGGATA
>NZ_JARVRU010000127.1:0-17646 GCF_030209535.1 Lysinibacillus sp. fls2-241-R2A-57 | reverse complement strand
TACCAGTTTGAAGGAGAGCGCTACACATTGCCGGAATTATACCGACAGGTCAAACCTATGATGGGCAAGAAAGACATTTTAGGTTCCGTTCAAGTGGCATTAGATAACGGGATTCCAGCGAAAATTCTCTTTATCCGTAATCGCAATAAACGCAGTGAATGGGTCGCTATTTTGAGTACAGATACGACGCTCGACAATGAAGAAATCATTCGCATTTACGGCATGCGTTGGGATATTGAAGTGTTTTTTAAATGCAATAAATCACTGCTACAGTTAGAAAAAGAGTTTCAAGGGCGTTCATATGATTTATTGATTAGCCATACAACGATTATTTTTACCCGTTATATTTTGATAGCCTGGCAAATGCGAAAAGAAGCTGATCCAAAGACATTTGGTAATTTATTTTATGTGCTGTGTGAAGATGTTATAGACATGGATTATCTCACAGCTCTCCAATCACTGATTGATATTTTTCAAACTTTAGCAGAAGCTAAAGTTGTTTTAAACATGGACATTTTTAAAAGTCAAATGAACAAATGGTTAGCAGCTCTGCCTAGTTATTTCAAGCAATGTCTTGATCTTTCAGGGTGCGAAAGTTGAGTAAATAAGTTAATTATACATTGATATTTCTTATATTTTTAAAAATGTAGTCAAATTTGGTCTTTGTGCTCTTGTCTATTTTAACAAAAATTTATTGGATACGTGTTTTTGTGAAGTGATTGATTCTGACTTTTTGAATCCGCAAAAGACACTGGTTGTAAAAGGATTTAAGGATTGTTTTCTTGAATGTTATGATGAAGGTATTGAAGTTGTGGTTCAAGAATACAATCTTATTTTGCCAGATGGACTTAGAATAATTGATGAAAAAATGGATAAAAACAATTGAAAAGAAGTTGAATTTAAGGATTCAAGGAGCTGTAAGGTAAAGGAAATATGATAAACTTAGTAAAGAGGTGGCATATGCTCTACGGCATTCTCCGGAGGAGTATGAATTAGAGTTAGATGCTAATGGATGGGTTTTAGTTGATAAATTGTTAGAATCATTAAGAAGGTCTGATAAATGGTCACGCATTGAGATTAATGATTTGAAAAAAATGATTGAGAAGTCAGAAAAGAAGCGTTATGAAATTGTAGATGATAAAATAAGTGCATTTTATGGACATTCGATTCCTATGAAAATTCAAAAAAAGGAAATGAAGCCACCTAGCACACTTTATCATGGAACTAGTCGTCGTTTTCTTGAGTCGATAATGAAGAATGGCTTGGTTCCTAAAACAAGGCAATATGTTCATTTATCTGAAGACATCCATACTGCTATCTTAGTAGGTAAAAGAAGAGACACTGACCCTATAGTTTTGAAAATCAATTCGGAAGATGCATATAAAAATGGTGTGAAATTTTATTTTGCGCATGAAATGATATGGTTAGCAGATGCTATACTGTATGATTTTATCAGTCACTAAAATTATTTAACAGCACAGAAATCTACAACATGGAGAGGGTATCTTTATTGTAGAAATATGAAAACACATGTATATGGTATTATTCCATGTACATGTGTTTTTTCTTGTTTTGATTGTAAGCCCGTAATCAAATAACGCATATAAATAACCAGGCACCTCCGGTACTGATATGCTCCCTATTAGGTAGACAGATTAAAAAATAAAATCTGTTTATCTAATGGGGATTTTTTTCCAGACCCGATTGAGCTTGCCGGTGGAAATCCTACGCTATATGGTTACGTAAATGACCCGAATAATATGGTAGATTTTTTTGGATTGAATATTGAATGGGTTGATCCAAGGACATTGAATTTTTCTCAAGGATATGTCGGTAATCAAGTCCTCAAATATGAAAGATTGATGAGAAACGGTGAATGGAGGTGGATAGAATCACCTCTTGAGGTTGCAGAAGTTAATGGAACAAGAGTTAGTTTGGATAATAGAAGATTACTTGCGGCTCAAAGGGCAGGAGTAACGGAAGTACCTATAAAAATAGTTGATCTGGATGCTCCTAGACCTGACGGTGGAACTTTCGGAAGTAACCTACGTAAGAAACTAAATTAGAGACCTCCTAAAAGACCAGATCTTCCAAAGATTAAATTGCCACCAGAAGGTACTTCAAAACAACCTAAAATTGTATGTCCAAAATGATCGTAATATTAAATAAGGAGATTAAAATGAAAATAAATGGAGTTATACAGAATAATTGGAAAAATAATCAACTTCCGGGTGTGGATGGTATTATTTGTATATCAGGTAAAGTTATCATTATGGATTCTTATGAAGTTATTGATGGAAATACTTCAAAGTACTTTATAAATCCCATATGTGAAACCTCTTTAGAAAGTATAATGTCTTTTAATGAAGACATCTGGTGTGAGATTGAGAAACACCCACAAGTTCAACAACATAATGATAAAATATTTATTTGTGGTGAAGGTGGCATGGGTAATGAAGGGTTTATTGCTAATGTTGACATGAATAATAATTTGATATGGGCATTCTTTTCAACGGATTCGAATCCATTTAATAAACTTGAGCTAGAAGATAATTTATTAAAAGCATATTCAACCTCGGGTTTAATTTATGTGATAAATATTAACAAACCAGAGGAAATGACTATAAAAACAATTAGTTGATTAGGCATAATTCAAAGTCTAAATCTATAAAATTCCAAACAAAACATGTGTAAAGAAGATGTCAATAATTCTTTCTTTACATATGTTTTTTTTGTAAAGAATTTACTATTTAATCTCAAACAGAATTTTTTGGCACGGGAAACCAAAGCCGCTATAAGTTTAATTTTAAAGGGTTTATGGATAATTGGAAAAAAGATAAAGAAATGACGTGATGTCGCTTCACACATCTGCAATAGAATTACTATTTGTTGATTGCAAAGTAAATATTTGTATTAGGAAACCGTTTGGGAGTATCATCTATTTGAGCATGATACACGATTGATTTATGTATTTGAACAAACAACAGAGAAAAAATACCGGTTAAAAGAAGTAAGAAATGAACAAGACCATCATATTCAATTTGCGTATAACTTTAAAGGGTTCCTATCTCAAGTAACCGACAGTGTTGGTAGAGTGCTCGAGGTTACGACTAATGAGGCAGGCAGAATGACAGAAGTCGCCCTACGTCACCAGACGAGTCGTGAAGTCTTAGTTCGCTATGTTTACAATAATGGGCAGGATTTAATCGAAATTCAAGATGCGTTAGGGCAAAGTACACATATAAAATATAACAATCACTTAATGATGCAAAAAATAGACCGCAATAAAAATAGCTTCTTCTGGCGCTATGATGGCCCAACGACAGGTACACGAGTAATCAAAACATGGGGAGATGGCAATGTCCTTGCAGGTGAACTTTCCTATCATGAGGGCTATAACGAAATTACGAATAGCTTAGGCCATAAGAGTTACTACTATTTTAACGAAGATAACCCCTGTACGAAAATTGTTCATCCAGATGGTAGTGAAGTTAGCTATCAATATAATGAGGACTTTGAATTACTCCTAGAAGTAGATGAAGATGACCGTGTGACGGCATATAGCTATGATGAGTGGGCAAATCCAGTGACGATTACTCGTGCAGATGGCAGTATCTTCTCCTCTCAGTATGATGAGAAAGATAGGCTGATTCAAGTTGTAAATGCAGAGGGTGGAAGTCGTCAATGGATTTATAATGAAGATGGGACATTACAGGCAAATGTTTTGGAAGATAGCACAAAGACTAATTTTTCCTATAATGAGCATTATTTAATCGAAACGGTGACGAATGCGCAAGGCCATGTGGTAAGCTTAGCTTATGATGCTGATCTAAACTTGAGTCAAGTGACATTACCTGACGGGACAAGTTTGACATGGGCGTATGACCGTCGAGGTAACTGCACAACAACGACCAATCCGCTAGGGGCCACAGAGAAATTCCATTATGATAACTTGAATCGCCTTGTAAGAGCAAATCTTTCAGATGGAAACGACGTTCAATTGAAGTACAACGCCTATGATACAGAAGAGCAGTTAAACGCTGTGATCAACGAAAGAGGCGAAACGTATCAGTTTGAACGCGATATGAAAGGGAACATCATTAAGGAAGTCGGCTTTGATGAGATGGAAAGAACGTATGAGCGAAGTCTGGCAGGATTGGTTCAGAGAATTCAACGCCCAGGTGATCGTTGGACAGCCTATCAACATGATAATTTAGGAAATGTCATTCGATCTGAATACTATGATGGTACCTGGGAAACGTTTGGTTATGACAAAAATGGTTCGTTAATTGAGACTGAAAATGAGCATGTGGCCGTAAAGCTAGAGCTAGACCCATCTGGACAAGTGATCAAAGAGTGGCAGAATGACCATTGGATTGCGAGTAGTTATGATGAATTAGGTAATCGTTCACAGATTACTAGTAGCCTCGGTGCAAAAATTGATGTTGCTCGTAATGAGATGGGGAATGTGTCGCGAATCACGGCTTCTCACTCAGAGCAAGAACAATGGGCAGCATCAATGCAGTACAATGAACTTGGCCAAGAGATTGAAAGAATATTACCAGGAGATGTCATCAGCAAATGGCAGTATGATGTAGTAGGTAGACCAACACACCATCGAATAAGTAGTCAAAACCGTGACACCCGAAGACGCGTGTATAATTGGGACGTCAATCATCGCTTACGAAGCATGATGAACGAGTTATCAGGTATAAAAGTTACCTATGGTTACGATGAATTCAGTAACCTCGTCTGGTCCAATCAAGGCGGTCAATTTGACTTCTTGCATCGTAGTGTCGATGATGTCGGGAATTTGTATGAAACAAGAGAAAAGACAGATCGTGTCTATGGTACTGGAAGCAGATTACTTGAAACGAGCGAGGCAACATTCTCTTACGATGTGGAAGGAAATCTGGTTCAGAAAGTCTAAAAGAATGGTGATACGTGGAAGTACGAATACTTTGGCAATGGCATGATGGCGAAGGTTATCAGACCAGACAATACCGAAGTTACTTTCAAGTATGACTCGCTGGGTAGACGGATAGAAAAGTGTTCTGAAGAAAAGACAACAAGCTTTGTTTGGGATGGTAATACTATCCTACATGAGTATTTTTCAGAGTATGATTCAGTTGAAATAGAAAAGGATAGTCTAGTCACATGGGTATTTAATGATGGGTTCGTACCTTCAGCTAAAATTACGAGTGAAGGTAACTACAGTATTCTTAGTGATTATTTAGGAACGCCTGTTGAAGCCTATGATGAACAAGGTAATAGGGTTTGGTCAGCTGAGCTTGATATCTACGGTAGAGTGAATGAATTTACTGGTGTGAAAGACTTTATTCCGTTCCGTTATCAAGGGCAGTATCACGATTTGAGCAGTGGATTGTATTATAATAGATTCCGTTATTATGACCCAGAGATGGGGCAGTATACACAGCAAGACCCAATTAGACTTGCGGGTGGAAGAAACTTATATACGTATGTAAGTAATCCGATATCATACATTGATCCGTTAGGACTTTCGGGAATTGATATATATAGGGGGATGAGGGATAGTAATGGAAAGCCTATGTTAGGAGAATCGGCAAGAACTTTGGGTGCAAGACCGGGTAAGCCTGGTGGAGATATACCTATTGATTCGGATGGAATGGTTCATCCAAGAACAGGTGGCATGTCTGTTTCACCAAGTCCAGAAGATTTACCACCACATCGTAGACCACCAGGATTTGGTGGAGAGGGTAAAGATCCAGTCTGGAAGATGAATACTGGTGACTTAGGTTCAGACTTGGTTCATGTTCCTGATAAACCAGGTCACGGAACTATCCAACCAACTAGAACTATGCCATTTGAGGAGTATCAAAAAGCTTTAGAAGAAACACAGTCTAAATGGGAGAGAGTACCATGTCATTAGATATTGAATTCCTTAAAATATTGCCTGAGGAAATAGAAAAACATGAATATAGTTTACATGCTCTTCATGGAATTTTGAAAAGTTTTAAAGAAAAAGGAATGAGTAAAGATTCGATGCTGGAAAACTTAAAAAAATTAAGAGAAACAAGCGATTCTGAAACAAAAGAGGATATATTTTTGGAATTGATGGATTTTGTAGTTGGATTTTGTAATCCTGACTCATCAATTTTCTAATCTAAATTCTATATTCTTTTCAAAGAATAATCTTTATACTGACCCTGTGGAAAATACTGTATTATGGATTTCGGTATACATTGAAGAAATTGATAATGAAGACTTTGATAAAGGGAGCTGGTGATAGGATCAGACCTTGATTGGCTTATTGCCTTTCAAGGTTTTTTACTTTAATTTATATTAAATCTGCTGATATTTGAATGAGACAAATTCGAAACTTTACTTGGGCGCAAAATGATGGTGGCGCACATACTAAAAAAAGCAGCGTAGTATGTACATGATACACTTGTAAAAGTTAATAAAGACGGGAAACCAGCTGTTGAAGCAGCGCTGAAAAAACTGGGCGAAGAAGCTAAGAAAGGACACTTTTTCGATGACTAAATTAGAACAAATATTTCTGGAAAACGAAGAAATTTTTTATAAAATTTATGCCTCAATCCGCGAGAATGATATCAAAAATTTGGAAAATATATTGACTAAATATCCTGAATTTATTCAAGTTCCTGTTTATGGAGATGAGAAGAAAAATGAGAGTTTATTGCATTATGCTGCTTTTCTTGAAAGAAAAGATATATGCAACTATTTAATTGATTCTGGGGTTGATATTAATGTCGTGGACTGCGTTTTTCATACACCATTACATTATTTTGCTGGGCATGGTGACTTAGAAAGCCTAAAAATATTTGTATCAAGGGGGGCATGGATAGATGGAGATAGTAGAGGGCTTATCACCCCTTTAGCATCAGCATCCATTGAGAACCATTTCGATATTGTTGAATATCTCGTAGATAATGGAGCAGATGTAAATAGATTACATCGTAGATTTAATCAAACTCCTTTAGATTTGGCTTCCGTATATGGACATCAAGACATTGTTGAGTTATTGAAGTCAAGAGGTGGATTATCAGCACAAGAACAAATTGATTTAAAGAATGAAAGAGGAGACGGCATTTTAGCGCACATTTATAATAATGTTGGTTCAATATTATCTACAGTGTTAACAAAAAATACTATAGACATAAGAACAGCCTTAATAAAAAATGACAAGAAATTCAAGTTAATATTTACAATTGGTGTTTTTGAATCCTTACCAAGAATTGAATTGATGATGAGTGTCCCGTATGATTGGCCGATAAATCTTCAACTAGTTGATGTAAAGTATGTTGAATCTTTTCCTGTACAATTAATATTTTTGTTGGGGGAATATAGGTTAGATGGAAATGAACTGCATGAAGGGATGGTTATTGAAAAGACTGATACTAAATGGAATCAACTTGAATGGCCAGAAAATATAGATGCATTTATTTTAACTGATTATCAGTTTAATCCTAATTCAGTGCAAATTGATGAAGTTGATGATGAAGTGAATTTGTTGCTACTCATTCCTATTAAATATCCGAAAACAGGTTGCCCTAAGGGAAGTAAACTGGAAAATTGGTTAAAGAAACATCGAACAGCGAAATGGGGAAAAGTCTCCTTAAAGGTATAGTATAACTTGAAGAGTAATACTTTGAGTGTATACCGAAAAAAGAGTTTACCACCTCCTGAAAGTTAGACCAGAAGTCTAATTTTCAGGAGGTGTTTTAATTTGAACAATCAACAAAATTATTATCTTTTGATTCATCGTCCAGGTAATATTTTGAAAGCGTATCTGCACGACGGTATAGGGAAGATGTCGCTTGGGAAACGTTTGGCTATGACGAAAATGGCTTGTTATTGGAGACTGAGAATGAGCATGTGTCCGTAAAGTTTGAGCGGGACACATCTGGACAAGTAATCAGGGAATAGGCAGAATGACTAGTGGATTGCAAGTAGCTATGATGGATTAGGCAGCCGTTCACAGATTACGAGTAGCTTAGGTGCAAAAATTGATGTAGCTCGTAATGAAATGGGGAATGTGCCGCAAATCACGGCTTCTCGCTCAGAGCGAGAACAGTGGACAGCATCCATGCAGTACAATGAACTCGGTCAAGAGATAGAAAAAATCTTGCCAGGGGATGTCATTAGCAACTGGCAATATGATGTAACAGGTAGACCAACACACCACCGAATAAGTAGTCAAAACCTGGATACACGAAGACGTGCGTATAATTGGGACGTCAATCATCGCTTAAGAAGCATGGTCAACGAGTTAACAGGTATAAAAGTTACCTATGGTTACGATGAATTCAGTAACCTCGTTTGGTCCAACCAAGGCGGTCAATTTGATTTCTTACACCGCAGTGTAGACGATGTCGGGAATATGTATGAAACAAGAGAAAAGAAAAGACAGATTGTGTCTATGGTGCCGGAAGTAGATTGCTTGAAACGATAGAGGCCACATTCTCTTATGATGATGAAGGTAATCTGATTCAGAAGGTTGAGAAGAATGGTTATACGTGGAAGTACGAATATAACGGAAATGGCATGATGTCTAAAGCTATAAGTTTTTCACAGGATAAATCTATTTTAAAAGAAGTTCACTTTATGTATGACCCGCTCGGACGACGAGTAGCCAAAGTAACAAAATTTCTATGGGATGGCAACACTATCTTGCACGAATGGAACATAACAAAAGAGAGTAACCCGTCCCAACCGACAAAAGAAGAGCTGACAACATGGATATTTGATGCAGACACCTTTATCCCAACAGCCAAACTAACAAGTGAAGGTAGTTACAGTATTATAACCGACCATCTAGGCACACCTGTAAGTGCTTATGATGAGTGTGGTTCACTAATATGGTCAGCAGAACTTGATATATATGGAAGAGTGAAAGAATTCACAGATAATGAAAAAATAGGTGGCTATACTTGTAAAGAAGAATTCTCAGTGGACTTTATTCCATTTCGTTTCCAAGGTCAATACCATGATTTGAAAACACGGTTATACTATAATCGATTTAGACACTATTCACCTGATATGGGAATGTACACTCAACAAGACCCGATTGGGTAGGTTGGTGGGAATCCTACACTATACGGATATGTGAAAGATCCTAACACATGGATTGATGTGTTTGGGTTGGAAACCATATTTGTAAATCCAAATGACATTAATTTCTCACAAAGGACTGTATCAGAAGTAAGGGTATTTGATGCATCTAAGTATACACCAATAAATGTTATAGAAGTTGATGGACAACTGGTATCTTACGACAATAGAAGATTACTCTCTGCTCAAAATGCAGGAATAGAATAACTTGAAGTTAATGTTGTAAAAGCAGAAGACATACATCCTGATTCTACAACAGGGAAGACTTGGGGACAGAAATTCAAAGAACGGTTTAACGACATAAGGAACAAAAAAGCAGGTGGAGTTGTTCCTGATAAAGGATTGAAAGAGAAACCTATAGTTCCTTGTAAAAAAAGGAGATTTTATGAGTATAAATAAGTTGATTGAAAATTTTGAGTGTCCATTAATTAATGCTTTTTTCTTTTCTAATGAAGATATACTAGTTTTAGATAATAACAACGAATGGATAAGAGTGTTATGCAAATCGACAATTGAAAGTTTTTTCAAGTACAATGATGGAGATTCCGTATGTCATTTTGATATATTGAAAAAGTATGAAACAGATGATTTTACTGTAAGCATTGGAGAAGGTAGTTTTGGAGGAGACGGTATTGTTCAATTGAATGATAAAACAGGAAAATTAATTTGGTTCTTATTTTTAGATAATAGTAATCCTTTTATAAAAGCAGAATTAGAAAATGATTCTATTCAAGTAACAAGTACAAAGGGTATTAAAATTAAAATTCCAATACATAACCCTGAAAAAATCTCCATAGTAAAATAAATTGATATGCAATACCCTAGTTGTCGACTTTAATTCTAACTATCTAGGTGTTCTAAGCTTGCCTATGACAGTCAAGGCAAGCTTGTATGGTCAATGGAGCTGGATATGTATGGAAAGGTTAGAGAACTAACCGGAGAGCAGGGTTTTATTCCATTTAGATTCCTAGGTCAATACCATGATTTGTAAACGGGATTATACTATAATTGCTTTCGCTATTATGACCCAGAAATGGGTATGGACACCCAACAAGACCCGATTGGATTAGCTAGAAATAATCCTACTTTCTACGGGTATGTTGGTGATGTAAATAAATTGGTAGATCCTTGTCTATACCTTCTGAATATCAAGAATATATTGATATTATTTCTTCCTATAAATCATGATGTTATCAAGGATATACTCGACAATCCAGATAATATTTTTTATCATAAGAACAATAATCATTTACTATTCTATAAAGATGGAGATGTTGTTGTAGTTAGTGGAAAGGACTCTGGCATAATAACCGCATATGGCAAGTCTGATGCTGCCGGAGTGTATCAAGACATTAAGTCTATAACTGATAAGCCCGCAATTACTCAAATAGAATGAAACTATGAATAATATAACAAAAATAGTTAATGGTGGTTACTACTGTATAGAGTGGGGAGAATCAGTTTATGCTTCTGATGAAATACAAGATTATTGGAAAGCAGATAGATTCGGAAATGTTTGTAAACTAAACATTCAGCTACTCTATAATTCAGGTTCTAAAATTCTACAAAACGAACCTAAAGTACTAAAAGTATTAGGTGGAAAACAAAAAGAAAAGATAGAATTAAATTTTCAAGTTTTTTTGGATAAAAACAAAAAACTTGATAATGTACGTCAATTTCTATATAAGGATACTATTATTTTTTCATATTCTATTGAAAATGAACTTTATTTAGCTGAAAGTTATATTTTCAGGGAATTAACAGAAGATGTATTTATAGTTTTTGATGAACAAATGACTTTAAAATATTTGATTCTTGAAAAAACATCAACATTTAATTACCAAAACATAAACAACGATCTATACAATTTAGAAGCAGAAACAAAATCTGATCTCATTAAATTATATTTTAAAATTTACACTTACAATCAGAATGATGTAGTTGAAATACAAAATTTAATAGATGAGATAATAAGTTTTAAAAAAAACACAGAAAATCGTGATTTAGGAATCAGCGTTTTCTTAAATGAAGAAATAACCTATTTAAAAGATGAATTAGTTGATTCAGAGGAATTGTAAACTATTAAATGATACAAAAGAGAAGTCCCAATATATCGAGCTTTGCAAAATAAAAAGCATGTCAAAAGCGAGTCATTTAGTATACACAGCCTGATCCAATAGGTTTGGCTGGACAGAATCCGACATTGTATGCTTATGTGAGCGACCCGGATTTTGAGATAGCCCCTTTTGGTTTAGCTAAACATAGAGGCAGAATTCAAGCGCAAGGTTCCAAATTAGAAGAATCCGTAGCTTGGAATCGTGATACCCCTTCAACAGTTTCTGAGGGATTAGCGATGGTGGATGAGTTAGAGGTTAAGTTAAGCGAAACGGATAGAAAATTAAGAAAAACAGAATTCGAAAAGGCACGAAAATTTATTAATAATGCTGGAAATGTTAATGGGGTTGATGCTCCTGTTTCAAATACTTATCAAGTAAAAAATACAAAACATGAAAGAGTGGACGTTGAAGTAAAAACGGGAAAAACTTTTGTTCCTGATCCATCACCTGCAAAAGGAAAGGGGGGGTTTGTAAATGATTCCACACCATAAATTTCAGAAATTCAATACTTATTTAGAAGATGAATATGTTTATGCTGAGTTAGAGCAATTCTGGATTGATTTTTTTCTAAGCATTTTAGATAAAAACAGTAAAAATAAAAATGAATGGATTTCTCCTTTTTACAACACTAAATTTTCGAAAGGGAAAAGTATGATGAATGCAAATCCCATTTTTTCTGCAAAATCATTAAAAAATGAAAAAATTATCAGAATACTTCAGACAGATATGGGAGACCAACAAGAACTTTCTCATTGGATAAATAGTACGATGGATAATCATAATGATGAATTAGTAATCAATTGTGTGTTAAATGAAAAAAACTTAATAGAGATTGAAAGCCTAATACTCAATTGGATTAAATCTTGAGTGAGACCAAATTCAAGCAGACAATAAAAATATAAGCAAACAGGATGTTGATCATCTCTCACATCCTGTTTCTTACACTTTTCATCGCGTTTCTTACATTCCATAAATTATTTACTACCATTTCCTAGGTAAGGCAGTCATCAAAACGGATTCCATTTATTACGCCTGTAATCGCCCCGCTCCCTACAAAAGAAAATTTTGATAAAAAGATTAGATCATTAAATACTAGACCTTACGTTGAAGATGAGCATGATTTTATTTATATTGTTAATTCTCACGTTAAGGATGTTTTCAAGGTCAGTAAGACTTACATAATTCGAAAACCCAGCATATAAATAGTGATTTCACTTCATATTTTGATACACCTAGTGAAGGCTTTAAAAAATATAAAGACGGTAAGACTACTTGCCTAGGTTGATTGGATTATTGTAAACCTATAATACACTGTAGGTATCTATAGAAAGGAATTTAATATGATGATTAATGTAAATATTAACACATCTAGTTTGGTAAAGTACCATGACTTGATTGTTGGAGAGGTGTATTTTTCTTTCAAAGAAACAGTTTTTCCGAAAGAAAAAAAAGAAAAATGGTCAGATTTTATTGTTTGGGTCTTAACTGATTGGAATGAGGCTCTTGAAAAAATGAAAAATAGTTCAGATGAGACTGCTTTTCAATTAAAATTTTTTAATGGACCATTTAGAGCAAATGTAATAAATATAAATGGTTTGTTAAAATTCCAATTCTTTCAAGAAATATATGATAAAACAAAAATAGTATGTGAATGTGAATGCGACTTGTTAGAATTTGAAAAGTCTTTAAAAGATGCTACAAAAGAATTGTTAATCGAATTAGAGAAAAGAAACTGGATTTCCAAACAAACCGAAGAGTTATCGCATTACATCACTGTTTGATTCGCCATTTTGAGATCGGATCAATTCTAAAAAAGTGGATATTAGTTTAGAAAAGTAAAAATCTAAGCCCGTATAAAAATAGAAGTCTAAAATATCGTTGATAATATTCAAAAAATTTTCACTGAGGTGTATTAGATGGAGGTTATTGTAAATATTAATCTTTCAAGTTTAGTAAAGTATCAACAGGATGTGATTGTTGGAGAGGTGTATTTTTCCTACGGGAATAATGTTTTTCCAAAAATAAAAAAAGTAAATTGGATAGATTATATTGTTGATGTCTTGATTGATTGGAATCAAGCTTTTGAAAAAATAAAAAACAATTCAGATGAGACTACCTTCCAATTAAGTTTTTTTGACGGACCATTTAAAACTGATGTAGTAAATAAAAATGGTTTATTAAAATTTCAATTCGTGCAAATAAAACAGGGTACTATACTATCAATGACTGAATGTGAATGCGACTTGATAGAATTTGAAAAATCCTTAAAAGCTGCTACTAAAGAATTGTTAATTGAATTAGAGAAAAGAAACTGGATTTCTAAACATACCGAAGAGTTATCGCATTATATCACTGTTTGATTCGCCATTTTGAGATCGGATCAATCCTAAAAAAGTGGATATTAGTTTAGTAAAATAAAAATCTAAGCCCGTATAAAAATAGATTCGTTATGACATAAAAAGTCAGTAAATTTAGAAATATGGCAACCACTTTCATAACGGTATAAAAAGACATGACAAGGTTAGAGCCAGTTCGTACGGAACTAGCACACTAGACGGTCAAAACTCTTTTCTATAATATGAATATCGCTCTGAGTGAATAATAATCTCAACTAAAAATAGAACAAAACAAGCAAAAGAGTAGTCAAAAAACCAAATTGGTTTTAAGTCCTACTCTTTTTAATTTAAGAAATTATTTGCTTTTCGGATAAGGTTTTCTCTCATTAGTTTTCCCTAAAATATAGTCAACGCTTACCTCATTATAATCTTATAACTTAATTTGAACTAGGCAACCGTTCACAGATTACGAGTAGCTTAGGTGCAAAAATCGATGTTGGTCGTAATGAAATTGGAAATGTGTCGCAAATCACGGCTTTTCGCTCAGAGCAAGAACATTGGACAGCAGCAATGCACTTGGTCAAGAGATTGAGAGAATCTTACCCGGAGATGTCATTATAATGTCATCAGCAAATGGCAGTATGACATAACTGGTAGACCAATACACCATCGAATAAGTAGTCAGGGCCGTCATACACGAAGACGAGTCTATAATTGGGATGTCAATTACTGCTTACGAAGCATGGTAAATGAGTTAACTGGCGTAAAAGTTACTTATGGTTACGATGAATTCAGTAACCTAGTTTGGTCCAATTAAGGAGGTCAATTTGACTTCTTACACCGTAGTGTCGATGATGTCGGGAATCTGTATGAAACGAAAGAAAAGACAGACCGTGTCTATGGTGCTGGAAGTAGATTGCTTGAAACAAGAGAGGCCACATTCTTTTATGATGAGGAAGGGAATCTGATTCAAAAAGTCGAAAAGAATGGTGATACGTGGAGGTACGAATATAACGGCAATGGCATGATGGAGAAAGTCATCAAGCCTGACAACACAGAAGTTACTTTCAACTATGACCCGCTAGGTAGACGAATAGAGAAGCGTTCTGACGAGAAAACTATGAGTTTCGTCTGGGATGAGAATACGATCCTACACGAGTATTTCAGGCAGAATGATTTAGATAAAGTTGAAAATCTAGTTGAATCTTCTTTACAGACTGACTCCGAAATAGTAGATAACCTAATTACATGGATATTTAAGGATTGGTTTGTACCTTTAGCTAAAATTACGAATGAAGTTAAACAGTATTATTAGTGATTATCACGCCTGTCGAATCCTTTGATGAAGAAGGTAATAAAGTTTGGTCAGCTGAGCTTGATATATTCGGCAGGGTAAAAGAATTTACAGATGTAAAAGATTTTATTCCATTTAGATATCAAGGACAGTATGAAGATATTGAAACAGGATTGTACTATAAAAGATTCCGTTATTATTCACCAGCCGACGGAATGTACACGCAGATTGATCTGATAGGATTGACGAGAAATAATCCTACATTGTATAGAGATATGTTAGTATCCTAATGCTGAGGTAGACTTATTCGGACTAGCACCTTGGAAAAACGGTGGATTTATTGAATGGTTTAATAAAGCTACTCCAGAGCAAGTTTCTCAACATATTCAATCTGTTAAAAGAGCACTACGAAATGGAGGAGGTATTCATGAGATGTTTCCTGTATCAATTGCTGTAAAAGCGAGGGAATTAGGATTCACAGCAGAGGAGCTGTTGGAAATGGTAGTTCCTTTAAATGGTGATAAATAAGTATTTTAGGTATATTTGATGGAGATGGTAATATTATATCAGGTAAACATCACAGTAGTAGTGCAAGTAAGAGATTCCATGACATGTTAATTAAACAGTTAAAGAGAGCTAAAACGAAGGAAGAAGCACTTGGAATAATCAATAAAAATCATGATGATCATATGAAGATGAGGTGTAGTAACAAATGAATTATGGAGAACAAAACACATCTAAAGTACATATTTGGGTAGGAAATAATTTTGAGAAGGATTATGAGGAGTATTTTGAATTAGACTACAGAGAAGATGTAGAAATAGGAGATTTAGATTATAAAATCTGTAGTTTTTGTAAAGATATAGGGGAAGTATTTTACGATGAGGACTGGATTGGATATACCCAGCACTCACAAGAGATAGACTTAGATATTCTGATAAACCAAGGTGAATTATCAGTTATGGAAGAAACTATAACAAAAATTAGAGAGATTTGTATAAAGAAGGGCGTTGAAAAAGCGAATGCAGTGTTTTGGTATTATGATGGTGGTATCATGATAAAAGATAAAGAAAAGCTTTATAATAAGCTAACTTATATTGGAATGTTTGATGCTATCTAGTATTTAAGTAGGGATAAACCAAAAATAATCTAAAATAATTGGGTTATACGGTAAGTGGGAAATAGTATGACGGATTTCTACATTAACCACCTTTAGGTAGAATAGCTAATATAGATATTCTACGAAAGGTGGTTTTATTTTGGATATCATACCAGTTAAACTTGGAGACATTAGTTCAAATCGTGCGGATCGAACACAAAATAATTAGCATCAGCGGTATAACAACTCATCACAACACCGTAATCCGATTATTTGCAAGATTAGAATGAATAGTGAACAAGATAGACACTAATGCTAAAGTCGGATATAGAGGTTCTTTGGCTACTGGTAGGAAAGGTCCTCATAAAGGAAGTCCTTCGTTTGATCCAACGGACTTTGACATTGACGCTTTTATTGTAAGTGATGAACTTTCTTTAAAGTTCCGTTCTTCCGGAAATTGGAGATCTGGAGCTAAAATAAGAGAAATTAGACAAATGCAACAAGAAATTGTTAAAGCACTCAAAGGCTCATTGGATGGTTTAAGGAAGATAGATTAAAAGGATAGACCTGATAGATTTACATTCCGAATATTTACCCAAGAGGAATATTCGAATAAGTATAATAAAGGTAGTAAAACTTCTAAAACATATCCTTTTTCTCCTCCAAAACTTTATCTTAATACTCGAATAAGATGGGCTGGTGCCATATGCGTTTTCGTCCCAAAGCGAAAAGGCAAGCGCGTGAGTACATAAGTCAAGCCTATTGGAAGTCGAAGGCGACCAAAGAACGTATGAGCGAAATCTGACAGGATACTTTAAGTGCCTATTATCGAAACCCTTTATCTATAGGGAATTTATGGAATAAAAAAGAGTGTTTCTCTAATGTTCTTTCTTCGGTCTTAAGTGTAGAGTTAGACTATTCTGCTAGAACGATGTTTCACCATTATGTAGATTATTTTTTAAACTACACGGATATTTTCTTAAGGCCAAAATATTGATTGGAATTTTTTATCGATGATGTTATATGTGGGTAAGATTTATGAATAAAAGTCCACTCTAAAAAAGAGTATGATTATACGAAATTTGTATGTTGAGAGGCTTTAAAATGATGAGTGTGGTGTAAAGAATATTTCAATATTAGGATCCTAGTATGGGAATGTATACGCAAATAGGCCCTATAGGTCTTACAGGGGGCAATCCTACATTCTATGACTATGTGAAAAGACCGAATAAGTTTATACTGCCATCAATGCAAAGCCCATTTCGTTTTGATTTTCCACGGACAGAAAATCGAGTGAAACGCAAATTAGCTTTCATAAATCCAAAAACTGGTACTGCATCGATTAGTCGTTGTCGATAGATAGCACCTGTTTTTTTTTTCTGAAAGCTTATATTCTTTTTGTTCTTCCCACTTGTCATTGATCATTAATTTCCTGTTATTTTCTTCATTAGCTTTTGTACAGAAGGAACGGAATAAACAATCAGTACAATCTTCATTTACATAGATTTTCAAAGTACGTGTAAAACAATATTCATCTCAATTGTTTTCTGTGCGAAAGAAAGTGAGATTCCGTGTTTGGTTGAATGATGAAAAAGTTCTAAATGGAAATATTTATGTTAGTTAAATCCAAAAAATGAAAAAAGGGGTTTGAAATTATGTATTTCGTCCGATAAAAGCCTATGG
>NZ_JARVRU010000045.1:0-19047 GCF_030209535.1 Lysinibacillus sp. fls2-241-R2A-57 | reverse complement strand
CGATGGAAAGAACTGTAAAAGTGATGGAAAGAAGTCAGAGCGACGGATAGAACCGCCAAAATCGTGGATAGCCCCGCCAAACCGCCGAGCAAAACCGCAAAACCCACAAATAAACACTATTCATCAACTTTATCGGATTTAACGCGCTGAGGGTGTGAGAATAACAGTGCGTTAAATCCTTATATAACTCATCATCAACAGTAAAATGTTCCCTATATTTACCATTTCACTCGATTTTCTTCTATACTGCCTAGCATTTGCTTGATTACTAGTGTTTCGCCATTGTCTAGTAATACGGTGCCGTCGTAGTAGCCAAACATTTGATGTACTTCAGATTTTACAAGACCGGCCTTAGTGACGGATACACGTTCGAAAAATGGGGAGAAAGTTAATGAAACTTGGTTAGAGAATTTCGTCTTAATTTTCCACCGTTGCATTAAATCCTCTTGATTATAATTGAATAGTACATCTTCATGGATTTTTGTCATTTTACCTTCAACAAAAACTGCATTTTCGGTCATTCCAGTTCCGTCTGTCCATTTACCACCTAAATTGAGTCCGATTCGTCTACCTCGAACTCGCTGTGAGGCCATTCCCCAATTCCATGTTGACTCACGCGGCCAAACACCACGGCTATATTCTAGTACAGAAAAGTTTTCTTCAGGTGAAAATGTAAAGCGACGAGTACCAATTGTTACAACTCCAGAAGTAGGAAGTATATGATGCTTGCCTGTAAATTGGAATGTTTTACGATTCCAAGGAATGACTACATTCAATGACTCATCTGTAGGTGGATGCTGAATGACAAGCTTCGCACGTAAAACATCTCCATCGAAGTCTGGGATCGAAACTGATAAATGTGTTTCATTTTGTAAATAAGTCATATCAATCATCATTTCACTATTTTTGAATGATACTGAATCTAGCACTTGCGTAGGCATTTTTAACTTTCCGCCCAATGGAACTGTAATTGTTTTTTCAAAATAACGCTGTGTTTCATATTCAAGGAAATAGACGAAGCAGACTGCGGCATAGTCTAGATGACTAACAGTTGCAGAGAAAATAATCTCATCTCCGTAGACACACCAATAATTCCATTTCTTTTTGCGCAGGAGATGGCCACTTAAATTGCAGTTTATAAGGGGCTTACGTGCAAATCCGATGGCAGCTGGATTTAAATTACCTTTTTTATCGCATAAAAGAGTAGGCTGTATAATTTCTTTCTCAGCATGCTGCTTCACTTTCAACATCCCTTCCAGTCATAAAATAATAAATCTATATTTCTTTTACCCTTATTGTAGCAAAAACAATCTTAAAATTAAAAAGATACTACCAAAAAAGACCACATTCTACAGTTTTGCGCATATGGACCTAACTAATAGAAGCACCTCTTTGTACATATGATGAACATAAGGAGGGGAAGTGTGGCAAAAATGTATAACAGACAGGCCGCTGTACAATATGCGAATTTGTGGTGGAACAGGCGTAATCCAGCATTTCCGAATTTTACTGTTGATTGTACGAACTATATTTCTCAATGCTTACTTGCTGGAGGAGCACCAATGCGAGGTGCTCCAAACAGAGGGAGAGGTTGGTGGCTTCAACATGGAAATTGGAGCTTTAGCTGGTCGGTGGCACATTCCCTTAGATGGTATTTGGAAGGCTCTACAACTGGGTTGAAGGGTAGGCGTGTAGAATCTGCTGAGGAATTAGATCTTGGCGATGTCATTTTTTATGATTTCCAAGGTGATGGAAGGATTGACCATTCTGTAATTGTGACGAGTATTCAAAATGGTATTCCATACGTTAACGCACATACTTCAGATAGTATTAATCGATCATATTTTTATGAAGATTCAACGGCCTATACGCCAAGCATGACTTATTATTTCATTCATATAGATGATAGTTTTGCTTAGGAAGGGTAACAGTTTTAAAGATCATTGTTTTGTGATAATGTGAAAGATAGAAGAAGATATCAATTTCGACTTGGCGTAATTTCAATATGCTGTAATGTTATAGAAGGAGATAGAAGTATATGAGCGAACATTTTTTGTCTGTTAGGGATGCGATTATAGAGCGTCGTTCTATTAAAAAATTTAATGGTCAGCCTGTAAATCGCGAAGATATGATGGCAATTATTGACGATGCGGTATGGGCACCGAATCATGGTAATCGGGAGCCTTGGCGTTTAGTAGTTGCATGTGGTAAGGAGTTATCTACTCTTTATAATTTATTGCGTGATCTAGCTATACCGAAATGGCAGGAGCTTTCAGATGAAGATTTAGCGAAGCAAATGATGAAATTTACATTATCAGGTGGCTATGCTTTTGTGATCGTTCCAGAGGATGCGCGACAAAAAGAGCGTTTAGAAGATTACGCAGCGGCAAGTATTTTTATTCAAAACATCCAATTGCTAGCATGGGATAGAGGAATCGGCTCATGCTGGAAAACACCTGCTTTCTTAGATAACCCAAAATTCCGTGAAGCTTTAAAGGTTCAGCCGGGTGAGCGTGTTATCGCAATGCTGCAAGTTGGCTATTTTGATGAAGTACCAAAAGGGAAAGAACGTAAAAAATCAGCAGATATCGTCACGATTTTTGGAGAATAATATAGCAAAATCCCCTCGTTTGAAATAGACGAGGGGATTTATTTAACTTCTTTCATCAGAAGTCTCCCACCTCTTATAGGTGGTGAGATGAATGCGGATCTAAGCTACTTTTCAGCGGGTGTCCAAACACTTGATGAAAGACGTTAGGATTTTATTTTTGTAATTCAGCAACTTCAAATAAATAATCGCTTAAAACGCGTAGTCCTTTATCAAAGTTTTCTAAATGGAAGTGTTCATTTGGTGCATGGAAGTTTTCGCTTGATAATCCGAAGCCCATTAAAACAACTGGTAATGCTAAAATTTCATCAAAGGCAGCTACGATAGGGATTGATCCACCTCCGCGTGTGTAAGCAGTTGGGACATTATATACTTTTTCGTACGAGCGACCAGCAGCTTGGATAAGTGGATGATCAAATGGTGTTAAGAATGGACGACCTTTATCGAATTCAGAGATTGTCACTTCAACACCAGCTGGCTTATGTTTTTCAATATGTGCTTTTAAAAGTGCTACAATTTCATCAGGCTCTTGATTTGGAACAAGACGGCATGTGATTTTTGCGCCAGCTTCAGCAGGAAGAACAGTTTTAATGCCTTCACCAGAGAAGCCACCAAACACACCATTAACCTCTAATGTTGGGCGTGCCCAAGTGCGTTCTAAATAGGAATAGCCAGCTTCACCGAATAATTCCTTCACACCAACTTCTTCTTTCACTGATTCTTCATCAAAACCAAGAGCGCGGTAAGCTTCGCGTTCCTCTTCAGATAATGGTAAAACTTTGTCGTAGAAGCCCTCAACTTGAATTGTGCCATGTTCATCACGGAAAGAGGCTAAAATGTCAGCTAATGCATGAATAGCATTTTGGACACCGCCACCGTAAAGACCAGAGTGAAGGTCACCTTTTGCGCCACGAACATCAATTTGAATACCTGTTAAGCCACGTAATCCATAACATACAGCAGGCTTACCAGGACCATATAGACCTGTATCAGAAATCAAAATTAAATCTGCAGCTAATTTCTCTTTATGTTCTTCAACATAGGCAGGAAGGTTAGGGCTGCCAATCTCTTCTTCACCTTCATAGATGAATTTCACGTTTACTGGTAATGTGCCAGTTGTTGCAAATAAGGCTTCAATCATTTTCAAGTGCATAAACACTTGTCCTTTATCGTCACTAGCACCGCGAGCAAACAGTTTGTTGTCACGAATCGTAGGGTTGAATGGCTCTGTTTCCCATAAATTTAATGGGTCAACAGGCTGGACATCATAATGACCATAAAACAGAATAGTTGGTTTGCCCTCTGCATGTAACCAGTCAGCATAAACAACAGGGTGACCTGCAGTTTGAGTAATAGAGATATTCTCAAGATTTAATTTTTTAAAAGCGTTAGCTAGCCACTCAACAGCACTTTGTATATCCCCTTTATGCTCAGATAAAGAACTAATACTTGGAATACGTAAAAATTCGTTTAATTCATTTAAGTGTGTCTCGCGATGTTCTGTGAAATACGCATCTAATTGCTGTATATTTGTCATCTAGCATCCCTCGTTTCAAATATTTCGATAATAGAAATAGTATAGCATAATGTGGCTGGGGAATCCTGTGATAGCAACATACGAAACTACCCTAAATTTGATGGAGCTCAAGCATTAATAAGACGAACAGGTCAGAAGATTTTTAGTCATAGCAATTACACTGCTAGTTAATCTATACATGTATCTAGCATTTTCAATTAGTAAGAAAAATAGCATGGAAACAAATGTTATTTTATAGTAGCATTTGTTTGGAAAGGAGTGGATTTTTATGAAAAAAATAAGTGTAATAGTATGCGTGCTGTTGAGTTGCTTTTTTTTAAATGAGGAGAAGATATTTGCACAAAATCAAACTTTAGCAGATTTTGATTTTATGGAAATAAAGTATACCGTAAAGATTACAAAGTCTGGGGCAACTGTTAAAGAGTTACCCTCCAGGTCATCCAAAACTATTGGTCATGTGAAGGGTGGAGAATTTGTTATTTCCGAATATATGGCGGAAGGTGGTTGGATGCCCATTTTATTTAATGGGCAACATGGCTTTATTGAAGTAACTCAAATAGAATTTGACTTACCTCAAACAATTAGTATATCTAATTCTAAAAGCGGTGTAGTAGTTAAAGAAAAACCAACAGCAGACAGCAATACATTAGGAACACTCAGTAACGGAATCCTAATGGATAATTACGGAGAGGTTGGGAATGGCTATTCGTATGTCCAATATGGAAACATCATAGGTTACGTTAAAACAAGTTTTATTACTAATCCTAAGCCTGTAGTGAAATATATTAGCAGTTCAACTGAATATATAGATTCATACCTAATAGCAAGTAAAGGATTTGGAAGTGCAGGATTAATTGAAAGTGAAACAAAGGTTCATGTATATGGATCAGTTGCGGGTTGGTCTTACATTGACCAATATCCGGATGATGGTGAAATTAATGGTATTTATATTGAATCGAAGTATATAGTAGACAAATTAAGCCAAGTACGTAAATAAACAAAGCGTAAGACTATCACTTTTTGGTAGTCTTATTTTTATGACGTTTTATTTAGTTAAATGTTATAGTTTGATTTATGCTCCGTTTTGCACCCTAAAATAAAAATATAGCATAATGTAGCTGGGGAATCCTGTTATAACAATGGTTTCTATAGTCTTTGCTAATGATAATGCTGCTGGGTAAACAGATCCAATTGAAAGAAGTTTCGAGGGCAAAGAAAAAGCCGTAACGTATGGCAGACGCTACAGCTTTCAAAAGAGCCTTATCTCTAACATAGAAAGGCTTTTTTTGTATCAAATTTATATTTATTTTCTGACTTATGATTGGGTGAGGGAAGAAATTGCTTAAATCCATCCCTTATGTTATTTGGTCATGCCATATATCATTCCAGATATATAAGGAATCAACCAAATGAACCATACTAATATACTTAACGTATGGAATTTTCTCATCATTTCTGAGTCTTTTTTTACCAATACAATAGAAGCCCAAATGGCATGAAATAACATTAACAAGATTGCTAATAAACCTGTTATGCCATGAAAACTAAATAGAGATCCTTGGGAGGCCATTTTTTCCATCATAGTAGTTCCGAGTGTATCGCATAGTAAGCCTATCCAAAAAATAATCACATGCCATAACTTTAATGTTTTTTGGAATTTTTCTGCCCATACTCCTACTGAATAAAAAACTAGTGCTGCTGTAATAAATATAGTAGCAATTATTAGCATTTCAATCACCCGATTCATAGCACTATTTAAATGTCTTTTTCCCTTAAAAGTACTACTTTATACTCTAAAAGAATATATACACCTACTGCTCAGATTTATTATAAAAAAGCAATATGAACAACAGATGAACAACAACATAGAAATTAGCTTCTTTATGTTGGAGTCCAAATAACAAAACACAAATATTGTACGTTATTGAAACTTTTCGTAAGTAAACATCGTATAGATAATTAAATGTTTTATTTATACATTAATGGGAGTTGTCAATATGGAGAAATTCAGTAGTCCAGAAGAAGTCATAGATATTTGGTTAAAAGAAGGTTACGAAAAAGTTTATGATGCTACATCAGAAGAGTTTCAGAAGATAGTCACTTTAGAACAATTTATTGAGCTGAGCACATCTTTTAATAATGGTGTTAAAAATTATCAATTAGAAACAAAGACGGTATTACAAAATTTAACACATTACGTATGGTTAGATGATAAACGTGAGAAAGCAGTTGTAGCTTCCTTTGATACATTCAATCAAATACAGCGTTTTTATTTAACGCCTTTTACTGTTTTTCCGAAAACGGACCAACAATATACAAAAAATAAATACATAATGCCAATTAGAGATGAGTGGTTTGTTTTTTGGGGTGGTACGAATGAATTTGTAAATTATCATTATTTATATGAAGGTCAGCGATATGCTTACGATTTAGTAAAAGTTCAAGATGGACAATCTTATCAAAATAGCCCAATTCGAAATGAAAATTTTTATGCTTTTGATGAAGATATTATAGCACCAGCAGATGGTAAAGTCGTAAAAGTTGTAGATGGAATAAAAGATAATGTGCCTGGTGAAATGGATGAACATAATCCGGCAGGAAACTATGTCGTGATTGAACATGCAAATAATGAATTTAGTATGATCGCACATTTTAAAAAGGACTCGATTTTAGTAAAATCAGGTGAAATCGTAACGGCAGGGCAACTTATCGGGAAATGCGGAAACTCTGGTAATTCATCAGAAGCTCATATTCATTTTCAGGTAATGGATGCTCCAGATATTGTAAATGGAAAGTCAATTCGTATTCTATTTAAAGATGGTAAAGAGCCAATACAAGGGGATACGATATCTAATTCATACGAATAAAATTGACAGAAAAATTATCAATCCCAAGAACAATAGGTCGGTTCTTTCATTCATTTCTAATAAAAGCAGTAAGCAGTGCCAATAGTGGAACTTGCTCACAAAAGCAAAATGAAAAAGGATTAAGTCCGGTTCAAAACCGAACTTAATCCTTTTTGGCTACTAAACTAAATAAACGGCGTAGGGGGTCACTTCAAAATAAAGTGACCCCCTAATCATTAGTGGTGAAAAAAGAAGTTAAACTCGGAATTGAGCTGCTAAGTCTCTTAACTCTTCTGCTAAGTTTGCGAGTGCATAAGCAGATGATGAAATTTCCTCCATTGATGCCATTTGTTCTTCGGACGTAGCAGAAACACTCTCTGTGCCAGCTGTAGTAGATTGAGTTACGGAATGGATCGTATTCATACTACCAACAATTTCTTCAGTTCCAGCTGCCATTTGCTCGACTGCAGCAGATACTTCTTCTACCTGCATCGAAACACTTTGAATGGCACTTTGAATTGAAGCGAAAGTTGTACGTGTATTTTCTGTTGTTTTAATCCCTTCAGTAACTTCCGTTGTTACTAACTTCATTGATTCAACAGCTTTTTGAGTATCTTTCTGTGTCTCTGAAATCAATACTTCAATTTGGTTTGAAGAAACAGCAGACTGTTCTGCTAATTTCCTAACCTCATCTGCAACGACGGCAAAGCCTTTTCCATGCTCGCCAGCACGAGCGGCTTCAATTGCAGCATTCAGGGCAAGAAGATTTGTTTGCTCAGCAATTGCTGTAATCGAATCAATAATTTGACCAATTTCATAAGAACGTTTTCCTAATAAGTCGACAACTTCGGATAAGCCTTTTACTCGATCTGTGATGTCTATCATTTGTACATTCATTTGATTTGCTGCATTCATACCATTTATCACCAATGATAATGAATCCTTGGAAAGCTCACTTACAGATTGAGCATTTCCAGCTACTTGTTGCACACCTGTTGAAAGCTCATTGACGGTGTTGAATGTGTTAGAAACATTTTTTAGTTGCTCTACAGATCCATGAGCGATAGTTTCCATCGTATTTGCAACCATCTCTGTTGCTTTCGTAGTTTCTGCTGCATTAGCATTCAATTCTTCTGATGCTGCGGCTACATGATTAGCAGTTTCAGTGACTTTAGTTACTGTATTACGAATATTATTAATCATCGAATTAAATGATTGAGTTAGTTGACCAATTTCATCTTTGGATGAATATGTACCTTGCACAGTCAAATCACCGTCGCCTGCTTTTAACATATTAGCCTGTAACTCTTTCACTGGATTTACAATTAAACGTCCAATCCATGTTGCCAATGTAATAAAGAAAATAATGGCTAAAACAGTGAGAATGGCAGAAATAAGCATAGTAGTGTATAGACTTTGTTCATTTTCTTTATTCAACTGTTTAGCATCTTCAGAACATATAGTCATAAGATCGCGTGCATCAGATGCCACTTTCTCACGAAAATCATGCATAGATGTAGTGTATAAAGAATAGGCTTCCTTGTTTCGGTTCTTACTAGCTAAATCAATGACCTCTGTCATAGTACTAAAATAACCGTCAAGATTGGATTTAATAGATTCTAACAGTTTTCGTTTATCTTCATTTCCACTGTAAGTGTCTTCGAATTTTACAATTGCTTCTTCAATATTTTTAGCTCTTTCTTGGATGTTTGCCTGTAGTTCAGCGTTACGTTTAGTATCCATAGTAATCATAAGCTCTAAAACGAAAGCATCCATCGCACGAATATCAGTTCGAATTTGACCGAGATGTTGGATAGGCAAAAGTGATTCGTCGTACATCTCCTTGGATTTTTTTGCCATGTCGTTAATGTAATAAAAACCGGTACCTGAAAGAATTAATAAAAAAATAACAGCGGACGTAATGAGTGTCAAAATTTTCTTTCTAATAGAAAAGTTTTTCAAAAATATTTCCTCCATTGGCTCAATTATCTTCAAATAAGTGGTATATACTAATAACTTTGGATATATTGAGTAATTTGTATTTTGTAATAAATATACTACATCCAAATTTACAATAAGAGAAGATAGAATTATGAAATTTTTATTACGAAAAATAAAAGGTTACAGCTCATTGCAATCGAGTGTACTGACGGGTTGATTTCTTCGATAGAAAGAGCTTGTTTTTCGATAAAAACCCAAAAAGTTTCGATAAAATAAGATTTTGTTTCGATAAAAGCTCAAATAGTTTCGATAAAGAGCGATTTTGTTTCGATAAATCTTCAAAGTATTCCTATAAAACGAATGAAAGGAGCTTTAGCGATTCAGTTTTGGGACTCGACACTAAAACAATCACAAAGATTACCTTGATCATTTTGTTTTTCAATACTAAGAAAAAGTTGTCTCTTGCGCTGAGACAACTCTCGAAAAATGAGGGGGGTGGGGCGTCCGATGAGCCGCTTCACTCGCTCCAGGGAGTCGCCCAGCCGAAACGAGATCAACTAATACATGGCATATGTTTTAACAAATGTCATCCACAACTTTTGGTGATGAGCCAATTAATGAAAAGCTATACAAAACATGAAAAAATGGTTTCGGGATTAGCCCTTTTCTTTTTCTACCTATTATAGAAGGAATAGCGAAATCTGAGTCCTTATAGGGAGCGAAATGCTTTGATTTCGTGCGGTGGGGAGGACCTGGGACTAATATTTCAGATTGGAGATACGATGAGACTCGTTACCCTAAGGCAAAAAAAGGATTAAGTCCGGTTCAAAACCGAACTTAATCCTTACTAGCTACTTAACTAAATAAGCAGCGGCAAATGTAATTGTTGAAAGAAGTTATACTCGGAATTGAGCTGCTAAACCTCTTAGCTCTTCTGCTAAGTTTGCGAGTGCATAAGCAGATGATGAAATCTCCTCCATTGATGCGGTTTGTTCTTCAGTCGTTGCAGAAATACTCTTTGTGCCGGCTGTAGTAGATTGAGTTATGGAGTGGACTGTATTCATACTACCAACAATTTCTTCAGTTCCTGCCGCCATTTGCTGGACTGCAGCAGATACTGTTTCTACTTGCATCGTAACATTTTGAATGGCACCTTGGATTGAAGCGAAAGTTGTACGTGTATTTTCTGTTGTTTTAATCCCTTCATTAACTCCTGCTGTTACTAACTTCATTGATTCAACAGCCTTTTGAGTATCTTTCTGTGTCTCCGAAATCAACACTTCAATTTGGTTTGAAGAAACAGCAGACTGTTCTGCTAATTTTCTAACCTCATCTGCAACGACGGCAAAGCCATTCCCATGCTCGCCAGCACGTGCGGCTTCAATTGCGGCGTTCAGGGCAAGAAGATTTGTTTGTTGAGCAATTGCTGTAATCGAATCAATAATTTGACCGATGTCATTAGAACGTTTTCCTAACACGTCGACAACTTCCGATAAGCCATTTACTCGTTCTGTGATGTCCATCATTTGTTGGTTCATTTGATGCGCAGCATCTATACCATTTATCACTAGAGATAAAGAATCACCTGAAAGTTCGGTTACAGCTTGAGCATTGCCAGCTATTTGTTGCACACCTGTTGAAAGCTCATTAACAGTATTGACGGTGTTAGAGACATTGTTTAGTTGCTCTACTGACCCATGAGCGATAGTTTCCATCGTACTTGCAACCATCTCTGTTGCTTTCGTAGTTTCTGCTGCATTAGCATTTAACTCTTCAGATGCTGCGGCAACATGATTAGCAGTTTCAGTCACTTTTGTTACCGTATTACGAATATCATTAATCATCGAATTAAATGAAAGGGATAATTGACCGATTTCATCTTTGGATGAATAAGTACTTTGCACAGTCAAATCTCCATCGCCTGCTTTTAACATATTAGCCTGCAACTCTTTAACCGGATTTACAATTAAACGTGCAATCCATGTAGCTAATGTAATAAAGAAAATAATGGCTAGAACAGAAAGAATGGCAGAAATAAGCATAGTAGTAGATTGATTTTGCTCATTTATTTTATTCAGCTGATCGGCATCATCAGCACAGAGAGCCATAAGCTTTTTGGCATCAGTTTCCACTTTCTCAATAAGATTATCTGAAGCCTTGGTGTATACCGAATAGGCTTCCTCGTTTTGGTTCTTGCTAGCCAAATCAATAATATCTATCATGGTACTAAAATAACCATCGAGATTGGATTTAAGAGATTCTAATAATTTTTGTTCATCTTCTTTTCCAGTGTAAGAGTCTTCAAATTTCGTGAGTAAATCTCCAATACTTTCACCACTTTTTTTGATGTTTGCATGTAGTTCGGTAATACGATTAGCATCCTTAGTAATCATGAGCTCTAAAATGTAAGAATCTATATCACTAAAGTCAGTTCGAAGTTGACTGACATATTGAATTGGCAAAAGTGACTCATCGTACATTTCACTGGATTTCTTCGCCATATCATTAATGTAATAAAAACCATCAAATGAAATAATCAGCAAAAAAGCAACAGCAGACGTAATAAGTGTTAGAATTTTCTTTCTGATTGATAAGTTTTTCAAAATATTTCCTCCGTCAGCTCAACTATCTCAAAAGTCCTATATAACAGTGGTATATACTAATAACTTTGGGTATATTGAGTAATTTAGATTTGATGATAATATACCATGTCTAAGTCTTTTATATGAGAAGAGAGAATTATGAAATTTTTATGAAAAATAAAGAGTTAAAGCTTATTGCAATCGAGTTTACTGACGGAAAAACCCTTAATTGAAATGAATGAAAAACTAAAGAAAACACGAACCATGATTTTCGAGATTCGTTAGATAAAGTTCAATTTGGACTTTGCAAATTTGCAAACTGCTACTGATGATAAAATCGAGGAGTTACTATTCTTTGCTCAATATTTGTTATTTATTGGCGGTGGCGCGAACATAAAAAAGATTAATTAACATTAGCATTAAAAGATTGCTTCACTTCAAAGAAATTTACTTTCGGCAAAGCACGCAATACATAGATGCCGTTCTTTATACATTTAATATCCTCATATTAAACACTAACTTTGGCAGTTGTTTGTAATCAATTCCTCCGCATTGCTGTTAAAAATTACCTTCCATTAATTTCATAAAATCTTAAGGAATATCCTAAGTTTTTATTAATAATTATTCTTTATACTCAGTACTATCCTGATAAAAGGGAGATAAGATACGAAAAAATTATTACTAGGAACACCGGATCATATAATGGAATTTTGTTAATTAGCAATAAACCAGTCAAATAAAAGGAGAACTGATTATGAAAAAAACAACTAAGAAATCCTGGATGATTGTATCGGCATTAACAATAGGAATGGCTGTCTTCACGCCACATCAAGCAGATGCATCAACAGCAAAACCAACAAACGAAATAACTGTTAAAGCTGAGCAACAAATTAAAGGAACTGTTAAAAGCATTAACGGTGATAGCGTAACAATCAAAGGGAAGGACGGTAAAAACTACTATATCGGAATCCAAAAATTTTCAAATGAGCAAATAGCAAAAATGAATTTAGCTGAAGGTCAGGAAATTTCTGTAGAAGGTAGCTTAGTACAAGATTATGCAGACTTCTACACGTTTGACGTCTATAAAAAAGACCTACCAAAAGAAATCACAAAAGAAGATTTAGCTAAATTAGAAAAATTGTTTAATCAAACGAAGAAGTTAGAAAAAGAAGAGAAGTATGATGAAGTAGATAAAATCAATCTTGAAATGGAGAAAATCATAAAACCATATATTTTGGCTAGCTGGGTACCAGTATCTTTTGATGAGTTCATCAAAGAGTACGGATTTAGTGAAAAAAATATTGTGATTAAAGAGAATGATAAAAAACAGCTAAAAGCTATTTATGAAGAGTGGATAAAACTAGAGAAATCTGGTAAAGAACAAAAAGCACAAGAAAAGTTTGATGAATTCCAGAAGATTCTTCAACCTTATTTAGATGCACTATATCCACCAGTAACATTTGAACAATACATTTCAGATATGAAATTAGATATTCCAGCTGAAGCCTTACCAAAACTAAAAGCGCTTTACAAAGATGCTCAAAAAGCAGATGCAGATAAAAATGATACATTATCTGAAAAGCTTTGGGGTCAATTTGATGAAATGATTAAACCGTACTTGAAGCCAATTAGCTTTGAAGATTACGTGTCTGACATCGATTTCGAAATCAAGGCAAATGATAAAAAACAATTAAAAAAACTTTATGAAGAAGCATTAGCTCTTGATAAAAAAGGTGACTATGAAAAATCTAATGAAAAATGGGCTGCTATCGACAAGATTTTAAATCCTTATTTTGAAGCAAATAAAGAAATTCTAATCTCAGCTTCTAAAGTAACGATTAACGGCAAAGTTTACCTTACACAGCATAAATAAGTAAAAGGTTACGGGCTAATCCCAAACGTCATTGAAAAATGATTTAAGGGATTAGCCCCTTCTTTTCCTATCATCTGTCTTTGTCTTATCCTCAATGTCCAACCACAACGTCTATATTAGCTCAAGAAGAAGGAATCTCATTTTGATACTACTAATCATCATCTTTTCTTAAGAGATATCATAAGAAATTCTTAAGATTTATCTACTAAAATAACATTAGTGAAATCAAAAGAGGTGTCTTAGTGAAAAAAGGATTGGAAATTATATATTGGTTTATTTTACTGTTTTATATTTTTTTACTGATTGATACAGTATTTATTTCAAGAGAGAGTCTAAGAAGCGTAAATTTGATTCCTTTAAAAACAATTAATCAATTTATAGCAGTAGATAATAGATTTGGAAATGGATTAGTAGTTAATGTAAATATTTGGGGTAATATTTTGATGTTTGTACCTGCTGGAATATACGTCATACTTCATAATAAAAACAAATCAATTTTAATAAACTTATTTTTAATTTTCTTACTAAGTTTAGGAATAGAAATCATTCAATATATTTTTTCAATCGGCGCAACAGATATTGACGATATTATTCTAAACGTAGTTGGTGGATTTATAGGTTTATTAATCTATAGTCTTTTAAAAAAATCCTTAAAAATGATGAAAAAAATAGAATTGCTATTTCTATTTTATCATTGATAGTTGGTTTACCCGTACTTATATTAGTTATGGAATTTATATGAGTCTTAAAAAATATCCAAATGGTAAATATGTGATAGCTCCTAAAACCAATTTGAATAAAAAGTAATTGTTATATATGTAAGTAAAGTTCCAACATCATGTAAACAACTGCATAAACAAAAAAGATTGAAGCAATTTAGCTTCAATCTTTTTTGTTTATGCTCGGCGTTTTATACTCGGAATTGAGATGCCAAGTCTCTTAATTCTTCTGCCAAGTTTGCAAGTGCATAAGCAGATGATGAAATTTCCTGCATTGATGCTATTTGTTCTTCTGATGTAGCAGAAATATTTTCTGTGCCAGCAGTAGTAGATTTAGTTATGGAGTGGATTGTATTCATACTACCAACAATTTCTTCAGTTCCAGCTGCCATTTGCTCGACTGCAGCAGATACTTCTTCTACCTGCATCGTAACACTTTGAATGGCATCTTGAATTGAAGCGAAAGTTGTACGTGTATTTTCTGTTGTTTTAATTCCTTCTGTAATTTCTGCTGTTACTAACTTCATCGATTCAACAGCCTTATGAGTATCTTTCTGTGTCTCTGAAATCAACATTTCAATTTGGTTTGAAGAAACAGCAGACTGTTCTGCTAATTTCCTAACTTCATCTGCAACGACGGCAAAGCCTTTTCCATGCTCGCCAGCACGAGCGGCTTCAATTGCAGCGTTCAAGGCAAGGAGATTTGTTTGTTCAGCAATTGCTGTAATTGAATCAATAATTTGACCGATTTCATTAGAACGTTTTCCTAACAAGTCGACAATCTCGGATAAGCCATTTACTTGTACAGTGATGTCCGTCATTTGTTGATTCATTTGATTAGCGGCATCTATACCATTTATCACTAGCGTTAAAGAATCACCTGAAAGTGCACTTACGGCTTGAGCATTTCCAGCTACTTGTTGCACACCTGTTGAAAGCTCGTTGATGGTATTGACGGTGTTAGACACATTATTTAGTTGCTCAATTGAACCATGAGCGATAGTTTCCATCGTATTTGCAACCATCTCTGTTGCTTTCGTAGTTTCTGCTGCATTAGCGTTTAATTCTTCAGATGCTGATGCTACGTGATTAGCAGTTTCAGTCACTTTTGTAACCGTATTACGAATATTATTAATCATCGAATTAAATGATTGAGTTAATTGACCGATTTCATCTTTGGATGAATAAGTACCTTGCACAGTCAAATCTCCATCGCCTGCTTTTAACATATTTGCCTGCATTTCTTTCACTGGATTTACAATTAAACGTGCAATCCATGTTGCTAATGTAATAAACAAAATAATGGCGACAACAGAGAGAATGGCAGAAATAAGCATAGTAGTGGATAGACTTTGTTTATTTTCTTTATTCAACTGATCGGCATCACTAGAACATTGATCCATAAGCTTGTCTGCATCAGATACCACTTTCTTACGAAGATCATCTGAAGTTCCGATGTATACAGAATAGGCTTCCTTGTTTTGGTTCTTGCTAGCCAAATCTACGATATCTGTCATGGAATTAAGATAACCGTCGAGATTGAATGTAAGAGATTCTAATAATTTTTGTTCATCTTCTTTTCCGCTGTAAGAGTCTTCAAATTTCTTGAGTAAGTCTTTAATACTTTCTCTTCTATCTGAGATGGCTGCCTGTAGTTCAGTATTACGATTAGCATCCGTAGTAATCATGAGCTCTAAAATGTTAGAATCGATCTCACTAATGTCAGTTCCGAGTAAACCGATATATTGAATTGGCAAAAGTGACTCGTCGTACATCTTGCTAGATTTTTTTGCCATATCATTAATGTAATAAAAACTACCACCAGAAATAATTAGTAAAAAAATAACAGCAGACGTAATGAGTGTTAAAATTTTCTTTCTAATAGAAAAGTTTCTCAAAAATATTTCCTCCGTCGTCTCAAATATCTTCAAAAGTTCTGGTATTAATAACCTTGGATATATTGAGTAATTTAGATTTTGTAATAGTATACTACATCTAAGAGAAGAAAAAATTAAAAAAAATATTAAATAAGTATTAATTATTTGAAGAAAAAACCTAATAGTAGTTTGGAAGTAGTGGATATAAAGTTCTATACTCTGAGTTAGTGAAATTGTCATTAATAAGTGATGTTATGAAAAAGCATATATAAGAGGTTGCGGAAAATTAAAGGAAATAGGTCCCGTAAAGGTTTTTGAACAATCGTAGAATACATATAATAGTCCTTTGTTTAAATCGAAAAACCGAACATTCATTTAGTAATTATATGACGCTAGTGATATGGAATATATTTAAGGAGAGTTCATGCTGATGATTCAGCAATAAATTACGTAAAAGATCAAGAGTTTTATAGAACAAATGTTGTTTCATATTTTAGGTCAGTGCGAAGAATACCTTTTTTGGGGTGTTCTTTTTATTTTACCTAATTTATCTGTACCAAAGGCAAAGCACCAGATACAAGACTCCCATCTCAAAATGGAGCAAAAGAACTGCTCGTAAAAGCCTTTAGTGGGGATGAAGAAACCCCCCTCTGATGAAAATTTCACTTTATATTAGGTTGTTGATTGGGAGAAAATAGGCTGTTGTAAATTTTTAATATATTCCTATTTTAACTGATTGTAGTGTGTGTTTGCCTGATTCTCGCAGGAAAGCGAGTAGCCCGTAGCGGAAATCAGTCTCTTCGATTAAATTCGTATGTGTAAAAATGACACACCTGACTTTATATAAATAAAAAAAATGTCGAAAAAAGGCATAAATGAGGAAAAAAACTTTTGGCACGGTTTGTTTTTCTTATAAATCTAAAATATGGTACTATTAACGTTTTTTAATTCCTTAAAATGGATTTTTTTGAGGTTATGAAATTAGTAAAAATACTAGTTTCAAAACATCTATGATGAAATGGTTATATAGTCATGTTTTGGTAAACCTTAAAATATTTTTCAATTCTTTAGTCATGTGTTATATTACTTTAGGTGCTATTTGATTTGTATTATTGAGAGTTTAGACTCTTATGAAATTTAATTTTAATGTTTTTTTATTGAGTCTATATCAATGGTAAGAAAGTCTATGAAGTTATCCTTTCATTAAAATCCAAAGCAATAAATGTTTATTGAAATAATATGAATCACGTAAAATTTAACGCTAGTGTTTAAAAATTCAAACAGGAGGTAAATAAAAACATGCTAAGCAAAAAAATATTTCCATTATTATTATGTTTTGTAGTTGTACTATTTCAAACAATTGTACCCGTGATCGGAAAAGCACAAGAACTAAGCAATACAGGATTTATTGATAGTGTGGAAATTAAAAATACAAATTTATCATACGGTAATCAAACGGGAATCTATGTAACATTTAGTGAGAAACCTAATCTGAAATTGAAAACAGGCGATACAATTACGATGACATTGCCACCTGAATTAAAAGGTTTCAATTCGAATATTAATCTAGAAGATTACGGTTCGTGTAATGTGACTAGCGGTCAAGTCGTATGTACATTTAATGACAAAGTAGAAAAACGCGAAAATATTAGAGGTTACTTTAACTTTACTGTTCAAGCAACAAATGTAGAATCTGGAGTTACAAAAACGATTCATACGAACTTTGGAACAGATTTAAGTGAGCAAGCCGTAACAATTACTCACCCAAAAAGTAGTGGTTCTTCGCCAGGGATGTTCTTCTATAAATCAGGAGATATTCAGCCGAATAACTCAGATGAAGTTCGTTGGTTCCTAAACTTCAACTTAAAGAAGGAATACCTTGATAGTGATATCGTGTTACAAGATTTTTCAAAAGACGGTCAACTACTACAGAAAGATAGTTTTTATATCTACACGAGTGGTGGTAGCTTAGGAAATCGTCAATTCACACCTGAAGAGTTTCAAAGAAATGGGCTTGGATATGTAGGTTTTACGAGTGATAGTTCATTTAATGTAGTGATTAATCGAGGGTATGCAAGTTTAACATCATTCACTGTAAGTTATAAAACGACTATTACAGCTGAAGGGGTAAATGAAAAATATCTGAAGAACGAATATGATTTGACTTACAAAGTTAACAACCAAACCCCGGTACATGAGAAAAACGTGGCTCAAGTAAAAAATATTTTTGCTGATGGTTGGGCTATAGGAGATTTACCGGACAAAGGTACGTTAAGAATACTGAAATATATAGATGGTAATAAAGAGCAAGTCATTCCTGGTGTTCAATTTAAAGTTTTCTCAAAAGATGGTCAACAAATTGGTGATCAATATACAACTGGCGACAAAGGAATTGTAGAAGTACCAAACTTAAAAGCTGGTGATTACTATATAAAAGAAGTATCAGCTCCTGAATATGTAACATTTGATGCAGATAAGGAATTTCCATTTACAATAGAAGCTGGTGCTATAAAAGGTGTAGAAGTACCAATTAGTAACAGTTTGAAAGAAATCTCAATTGAGGGGACGAAAACTTGGAAAAACGATAGTGAACAAGATCGCCCTTCAGACATCAAAGTAGATTTACTAAAAGACGATGCGGTTATTGACACAAAAACAGTAACGGCAGAAAACGGTTGGAAATACAACTTCGGTAACTTAGACCAATACACAGTAGACGGTAAAAAAATTAATTATGCTGTGAAAGAGCAACCAGTAGCGGGATATGAGTCTAAAGTAGATGGTTATAATATTTTAAATACAAAAATAGAAAAACCAGTAGTACCAACTGAAAAACCAGTGGAACCAACTGAAAAACCAGTAGAACCAAGTGAAAAACCAGTGGAACCAACTGAAAAACCAGTAGAACCAAGTGAAAAACCAGTGGAACCAAGTGAAAAACCGGTAGAACCAAGTGAAAAACCAGTGGAACCGAGTGAAAAACCAGTGGAACCAAGTGAAAAACCGGTAGAACCAAGTGAAAAACCAGTGGAACCGAGTGAAAAACCGGTAGAACCAAGTGAAA